>NZ_JBKFSQ010000006.1:0-156746 GCF_046569525.1 Salmonella sp. 741265055_HSA
CGCCGCCGTCCGGGCGCGCCAGCCCGGTCAGCAGGCGCAGCAGGGTGGTTTTTCCGGCGCCGTTGCCGCCGGTGACCTGCACCCACTCCCCGACGTCCACGGTGAACGACAGCCCACTGAACAGCGTCCTCTCGTCCCGCTCGCAGTACAGATCTCTGGCTTCAAGCATTCCCACTCATCAACGTCCTGTCAGAAACCTGGTTTAACATCACGCATATCCGGCAGTTTATGCGCGATCCCTTTGTGGCAATCGATACAGGTCTGTCCGTCTTTGACCGCCTGATCGTGCATTTTCGCCGCGACGCCTTTTTGCGCGGTCAGATCCATAAAATCGAAATTGTGGCAGTTACGGCATTCCTGCGAGTTGTTGTCTTTCATGCGCCGCCACTCATTTTGTGCCATTGTCAGGCGATGAGCTTCAAATTTCTGCGGTGTATCTATCAGCCCAAATACCTTCGCGTACAGCTCTTTACTGGCTTTGATCTTACGGATCATCTTCGGCCCCCACTCATGCGGCACATGGCAGTCAGGACAGGTGGCACGAACGCCGCTACGGTTGTTGTAGTGGACGGTTTCCATATACTCCTCATACACCGTGTTGCGCATTTCATGGCAGCTAATACAAAACTCTTCGGTGTTAGCCTTTTCCATTCCGGTATTGAAGCCGCCCCAGAAGATGATGCCGCCGATAAAACCGATTAACAGCAGCGTCCCCAACGCCAGGCGGCTGGGGCTGCGCCACCATCGCCAGACGCGCTTTATCCAGCCAGGTTTACGGTTAGAATTTTCCATAATGACCTCTTATTTCCCGTAACCTTGCGAGGGGGTAAAGGTATTGTCGATAATCGGCGCGGTATCAGACTGCGGTACGTGGCACTGCAGGCAGAAATAACGACGCGGCGCGACGTTGCCCGACACTTTACCGTCGCTGTCCATAAAGTGCGTCGGACTGATACGCGGCGCGCCCGTCGTACGATAACTTTCCACGCCGTGGCATTGCAGACAGCGGTTGGTATTGGTCGTCACCTGGTAGCCCTCGACGCTGTGCGGGATCATCGGCGGCTGGTTGACGTAATTTAGCGGCATACGTTCCTGCTCTTTCGGCATACGAATCGCCCCTTCCTGCGTCCCGGATACTTCCGGCGACTGGCTCAGATCCACTCCGTTTGCCGCCCAAACCGCACCACTTACCACCAGGGCAAGCGTGGCCATCCATTGACACAGCGCTTTCATCAGGTCATGGCTTTTCATTGTTTCGCTCCCGAACTCCATCGCATTTACACTTCATCCTTCGAGCTGCCTCTTTGTTGGCTGCGCTCGAAAATCCCAGTCACATCGTTATCTATGCTCCCGGGGATTTCCTCGCTTACCGCCGCGATGCATCCCGAATGATGTTGTGTATCGTTATTGTAAAAACATCCTCAGAACAGACATCCACGCAGCGACCGCAGGTCATGCAGTCGCGGTGAGTGACCTGCGCCGGGCTTTGCTCATCCAGCACCGGCGCACGTAGCACATGCGGTTCCGGGCAAACATGAAAACAATCCATACAGCGATTACATTTCTCACGTTTTTTGGCCGTCACGGTCACTACGCCTTTACTGCCCAGCACGCCATACAACGCGCCCATCGGGCAAATATGACCGCACCAACCGTGCTCAACGACTAATAAATCAAATAAAAACAAAGCAATAATCAGCAACGCGCCGCTACTAAATCCCATAATCAGACTACGGCCTAACAGCGACACGGGATTAATCCATTCCCACAGCAGCGTGCCGGTCAACGCCGAACCGATTAACACCACCACCAGAAGGACGTACCGTATATGGCGTGGAATCGTCGCAGACTGGTTCAGGTCAAATTTCCTGCGCATCCAGTTAGCCAAATCGGTAACGGGGTTTAGCGGGCAAACCCAACTGCAAAATAATCGCTTTCCCGCCAGCGCATACAGCACAGCGATAATCACTGCTCCCGTCAGCGCCACGGTAGCGGGAAGATGTCCACTGGCGAGACTTTCCAGGGTAATCAGCGGATCGGTCAACGGGAGGGTATCGAACAGCAAACTACTGCTGTAGTTGCCATGCAAAACCCAAAAGCCCAGCCACGGGCCGCTGAGAAACATCCCCAGCACCATAAACTGGCTGATACGGCGTAACACCAGCCAACGGTGGCTACGCCACCAGCCTTTTTTCGCCCGCGCTTCTCGCCCGGCGTCGCGTTTACGATTTGCCATCTTTCCCCTCCAGCCAGCCGAAGCGGTAATGGTGTCCTAACTCCCCTTTCGCCAATGACAACGGCAACACTTTTATCGCTGGTTGCTCCAGTACACAGACTTTTTCGCATTTGCCGCAGCCGGTACAGGCGTCGCTGTGTACAGTGGGCAGAAAGCGCGCATGTTTGCCGGTGCGCATGTTGCGATCCAGCTCCAGCGTGATGGCCTCATCGATTTTCGGGCATTCGCGGTAACAAACGTCGCAGCGCAGCCCCTGAAAGTTGAGGCAGTTTTCCTGATCCAGCAGCACCGCCAGCCCCATACGCGAGTCATCAATGGAGGCGATATCTTTATTCAGCGCCCCGCTGGGGCAGACTTTGGCGCACGGAATGTCTTCACACATT
Source organism: Salmonella sp. 741265055_HSA (assembly GCF_046569525.1). Taxonomy (NCBI): domain Bacteria; kingdom Pseudomonadati; phylum Pseudomonadota; class Gammaproteobacteria; order Enterobacterales; family Enterobacteriaceae; genus Salmonella; species Salmonella sp. 741265055_HSA. Next base: position 2,620 of record NZ_JBKFSQ010000006.1, read on the forward strand.
TCGCAGGGGATGTCGCGAGCGACGAAATAGGGCGTGCCTGCCGATAGCCCGGAGGCCAGCGTCGCCAGTTTTAGCGTGTCGTATGGACACGCCTGAACGCACTGCCCGCAGCGCACACAGGCGCTGGCGAAGACATTTTCATTCAGCGCGCCAGGCGGACGCAGCCGCACGCCCGTTGCGCGCGCGGTTTGCTGTTGCAAGCCCAGCGCTACGCCAACCGCCGCCAGCCCGCCCGCTGTGCGCACAACATCACGCAGAAAGCGGCGGCGGCCATTTTGGGGTTTCGCTGTACGGGACATAACGCGTTACACCTTCGCCAGCTTAACGGCGCACTTCTTGAAGTCCGTCTCTTTAGAGAGCGGGTCCGTCGCATCCAGCGTCAGGTTGTTCACTAGCTGAGCGGCATCGAAGAACGGCATATACACCAGTCCCTGCGGCGGACGGTTACGTCCACGCGTTTCGACAATCGAAATCACTTCACCGCGGCGGGATGACACTTTAACCTTATCCCCACGACGCAGATCGCGCGCTTTCGCATCCAGCGGGTGAATAAAGACCACCGCTTCCGGGAAGGCGCGATGCAATTCAGGCACGCGGCGCGTCATACTGCCGGTATGCCAGTGTTCCAGCACGCGACCGGTGGAAAGCCACAGATCGTACTCGTTGTCCGGCGACTCCGCCGCGGGTTCAAATGGCAGCGCGAAGATCACCGCTTTGCCATCCGGTTTACCGTAGAATTTGTACCCTTCCCCCGCTTTTACATACGGGTCGTTGCCTTCGCTGTAACGCCATTGCGTCTCTTTGCCTTCGACGACCGGCCAGCGCAGACCGCGCGCGTTGTGGTAATCGTCGAACGGCGCCAGATCGTGCCCGTGGCCACGTCCAAACCAGGCGTATTCTTCAAACAACCCTTTTTGCAGATAGAAGCCCAGCTCACGAGACTCATCGTTTAACTGATCCTCTTTCAGCTCGCTCAGCGGGAATTTGCTGACCGCCGGCGTGGCGAACAGAACGTCATACAGCGTTTTACCGCGCAGCTCCGGCTTCTGGGCCAGCAACGCCTCCGGCCAGACCTCCTCGGTTTTAAAACGACGGGAGAACTGCACCAGTTGCCAGAGGTCGGATTTAGCTTCGCCCGGCGCTTTAATTTGCTGACGCCAGAACTGCGTGCGGCGTTCGGCGTTGCCGTAAGCGCCTTCTTTCTCAACCCACATGGCGGTCGGCAGGATCAGATCCGCAGACAGCGCGCTCACCGTCGGGTAAGGATCGGAGACAATGATAAAGTTACGCGGATCGCGCCAGCCCGGCATCCGATCTTCATTGATGTTCGGCCCGGCCTGCATATTGTTATTACACATTACCCAGTAGACGTTCAGCTTGCCGTCTTTCAACGCGCGATCCTGCGCCACCGCGTGTAAACCCACTTTTGCCGGAATAGTGCCAGCGGGGATCTGCCAGTGTTTTTCGCAGATATCACGGTGTTTTTCGTTCGTCACGACCATGTCTGCGGGCAGACGGTGTGAGAAGGTTCCCACTTCACGCGCCGTACCGCAGGCGGAAGGCTGGCCGGTCAGCGAGAAAGGACCGCAGCCAGGCTGGGAGATTTTTCCGGTCAGCAGATGGAGGTTGTAAACCAGGTTATTCGCCCACACGCCGCGAGTATGCTGGTTAAAACCCATCGTCCAGTAAGAGATCACGCGCTTATTCGGATCGGCGTAGAGCTGCGCCAACTGTTCCAGTTGATCTTTCGGCACGCCGGTCATTTCAGCGGTCTTGTCCAGCGTATATTCCGCCACGAAGGCTTTATACTCGTCGAAGCTCATCGGCTCGGAAGCATCGGAGCCCGGATTCTTCGCCGCTTTTTCCAGCGGGTGCGTCGGGCGTAAGCCGTAGCCGATATCCGTCGCCCCTTTACGCAGGTTCACATGCTTTGTGAAGAAATCCTGATTTACCGCGTTGTTCTGAATAATGTAATTCGCGATATAGTTCAGGATCACCAGATCGCTTTGCGGGGTAAAGACAATACCGTTGTCCGCCAGCTCAAAGCTACGGTGCTGGAAGGTGGAGAGGACGGCAACCTTCACGTTCGGGTCGGACAAACGGCGGTTAGTGATGCGCGACCATAAAATCGGGTGCATCTCCGCCATGTTGGAACCCCACAGCACAAACGCATCGGCCTGCTCAATATCGTCGTAGCAGCCCATCGGTTCATCCATGCCAAAGGTGCGCATAAAGCCCACCACCGCCGAGGCCATGCAGTGACGCGCATTCGGGTCAATGTTGTTAGAGCGGAAACCAGCCTTGAACAGTTTCGCGGCGGCATAGCCTTCCCAGATGGTCCATTGACCCGATCCAAACATGCCGATCGCTTCTGGTCCTTTCTCTTTCAGGGAGGTTTTAAACTTCTCTTCCATCACATCGAAGGCCTGTTCCCAGCTCACCGGCGTAAACTCGCCGTCTTTGTGATAGCTGCCGTCTTTCATGCGCAGCATCGGCTGCGTCAGACGATCTTTACCGTACATGATTTTGGGCAGGAAGTAGCCTTTAATGCAGTTCAGACCACGGTTGACCGGCGCGTCGGGGTCGCCCTGGCAGGCGACCACACGGCCCTGCTGCGTGCCCACTAACACACCGCACCCCGTTCCGCAAAAACGGCACGGCGCTTTATCCCATTTGATGGCTTCCTGCTGCCCGACAACGGCGCGGGCGACGCCCGGCACGCTCAGACCGGCAGCCGCCGCAGCGGCCGCAACGGCGTTAGCTTTCATAAAGCTACGACGACTGAGTTTCATGGTGTTTCCTCACCTTGCTCATCCTGCTGGTGATAAACCAGCGACACCGCCAGTACGCCCTCGACATTGCGTACTGACTCAATTGTTTGCATCAGCGTTTCACTCTGATCTGCTTCCGCCACCACGATCAGTTGCCCGCTTTCAGCGTCGCTTAACGCGACTTCGCAACCCGGCAACGTATTCAACTGTGTGCCAATGGCAGCGATGTTCTGACTTTTGGCCTGCACAACCAGGCTACAGACCTGCCAGTTAGTGCGCATGGTGGTTCTCCGCTTTGATGGCTGACACGGGACAGATAGCCACACACGCCCCGCATCCGTTACAGGTCTGCGGGTCAAGCTGCGGCTGGTAAATGCCGGATAACGTGGGACGAAAGGTAATGGCCATAGGTTCACAACTGTCCTGGCAACGATGGCATTCAACCGATTGCCTGGCGAGGCAGTTTTCCGTGAGCGTAAAAACCAGATCCCAGGCCCTGGTGTGACGCGGGAGAAAAAGCGATTCGGTACAGGCCTGCGCACAGGCATAACAAAAGCTGCACTCGCCCCGTTTGAAATCTACGCTCGGATATCCCCCCGTCCCTCGCTGCAGGATGTCGGCCTCACACGCCTGGATGCAGGCGTCGCAACGCAGACAATGTACGAGAAAATAGGTTGTTTCTCTGGCCCACGGCGGAAGAATCCCATTGCTGGCGTTGCGCCAACTGCCGGTCAACATGCTTCGACGGGATAAATCAACCATGATATCGCCCTTCCATAACAACACGCTTCCATAGGGAGTGAATACCAATAAAAACCGTACAATTTATGAGTAGTTATTTTTGTAAATAAGATATTTCAGGATGTGTAAGAGATGCATACCCCGATAGAGGTAAATGCTGTTGCCGGATCAAAAGAGTGCCGGGTAAAGACTCGTAAACGTGCTTTTTCTCACATTTCAATGAGTTATATAGCTATTTATATAACGAAAACCACTAATAGCTGATAATTTCATTTACATTATCAATATCAGAATATTCCACTATATAAAAAGACACTATTTTATTAATAATCTTAAAAATATGAGTAAATACAGATTAATAGATAATATGAATATGTTAATCTGTTGTCCGTGCATACTGAAAACAGCAGAAAGGAAATACTGTGAACAATCAAATGAAGATGTTTGTCCCTGCCGTCGTCTTCGCCGCCCTCGCCAGCGCCTCTGCCTGGGCTAACAATGGTGATACCGCCCAGCCGCTGGAGAAAATCGCCCCCTATCCGCAGGCGAAAAAAGGAATGAAGCGGCAAGTGATAACCCTTACCCCTCAGCAGGATGAATCTACCCTCAAAGTGGAACTGTTGATTGGTCAAACGCTGAATGTGGATTGTAACCAGCATCGCCTCGGCGGCACGCTGGAAACAAAAACGCTGGAAGGCTGGGGCTACGACTATTATGTCTTTGATAACGTCACCTCTCCGGTATCAACCATGATGGCCTGCCCTGAAGGTAAAAAAGAGCAAAAATTCGTCACCGCCTGGCTGGGTGAAGACGGGATGCTGCGCTACAACAGCAAGCTGCCGATCGTGGTGTATACCCCGGCGAATGTGGACGTGAAATACCGCATCTGGAAAGCGGACGCTAACGTACAGAACGCCGTCACGCGATAACTTTCCCTTATCGGACATCTGCCCCACAGTCGATGCCACGATGCGGGTTTCTTTTTATCGGGTGATGCGTAAAACACTTCTGGAAACCCGCTCGTGGGACAGGTACTATGCGGCGCTTTACTATTCGCCGCACGGACGCCTGTCGGTCTGCTGTAATCAGGCCTGATTTGACCTGAGAGTGTTTATGTCTGCAACGTCTTCCCCCTCGACTACCGCTACGGAATATGCCGTTAGCCGTGTAATACGTTCTCCGCGCCTGTTGGTTCGCGAAACGCTGGCTGGCGTAATTACCGCGCTGGCGCTGATCCCGGAAGTGATCTCCTTTTCAGTTATTGCGGGCGTTGACCCTAAAGTCAGCCTGATCGCTTCCGTGGTGCTGTGTCTGGCGATGTCCGTGTTAGGCGGCCGTCCGGCAATGGTCACGGCGGCGGCAGGTTCCGTCGCGCTGGTCATCGGTCCCATGGTCAGCCAGCATGGCGTACAGTATATTTTGCCAGCGGTAGTGCTGGCCGGCGTTATTCAGATCCTGTTCGGCGTGCTGGGAATGGCGAGGCTGATGCGCTTTATTCCTACCGCCGTGATGACCGGATTTGTTAACGCGCTCGGCATTTTGATTTTCTTTGCGCAGGTGCCGCACTTCTGGAGTAAAAGTCCGTTAATCTGGGGACTGTTTGTCCTGACGCTGCTGATTGTATTGTGGGCGCCGCGCGTGATTAAAAGCATTCCCGCGCCGTTAATTGCCATCGTTCTGCTGACCGTGTTTACCGCTACAACCGGGCAACTGCTGCCTACCGTCGGCGATGAGGGTCCCATGAGTAGCGGACTGCCAGGTCTGACGCTGCTGACCGTCCCGCTTAACTGGCACACGCTGGCGATTATCTGGCCCTGTGCGTTAAGCATCGCCTTTGTCGGCCTGATGGAGTCGCTGCTGACAGCGAAACTGGTGGACGATCTGACGGCGACGCCATCGAATAAAAAACGAGAAAGCGCCGGGCTGGGTATCGCGAATATCCTGGCCGGTTTTTACGGCGGTATTGCCGGTTGTGCGATGATTGGCCAGACCATTGTCAACGTTGAAATGGGGAAAGGCCGCAGTCGCGTCTCGACGCTGGCCGCCGGCATAGTGTTGTTACTGCTGGTCACGGCGCTCAGCGAGGTGATGGCGAAGATCCCGATGGCGGTGCTGGCAGGTATTATGGCGATTGTGGCAGTGAAAACCTTTAGCTGGCACAGCATTCGACCCGCCACGCTGGCGCGTTTGCCAGTCGCAGAAACACTGGTAATGCTGATTACCGTGGCGGCAACGGTCTATACGGCAAATCTGGCGATCGGCGTCGTCGCGGGGGTTATCGCTATGCTGCTGCTTCCGCGCATTGTCAGGCGGAAAAACGCGGCGACAGCAGAAGTCCCCTCACCCGCCCCAGAAAAATAACTCGACCAGGCGTCAACATATTAACCATGCCGGATAGCGCCTTATCCGGCACAATAGTCGCATTACGCAGTACGCGCAACCGCATCACGCGAGGCGGCGTCACGTTCGTCGCCGGTGAGTTCGGTTAGCTGTCCGTTGCGCATTTCAAGCAGACGATCGGCGTGAATAAAATAGTGATCATCATGGCTGATAGCGAAAATGGTTTTGCCCATTTCCTGCATTAACGGCAACAGTACCTGATAAAACTCCCGGCGGAAATGCGGGTCCTGGTCGGCGGCCCACTCATCCAGCAAAATAATATCGCGCTCTTCCGCCAGCGCCAGCAGCAGCGCAATGCGCTTTTTTTGCCCTTTCGACAGTTTAAGATTCAAAATGCGCCCGTCGTTTAGCTCCAGCTTGTGCGTCATTTTCAGGTGCTCAAGCCACTTTTCGACCAGCGCAGGATTGGCGGGTTTCCCCTGCGGCCCCAGCAGGCGGTCGAATAACCACACATCGGTGAACACCGCAGAAAACAGTTTGCGATAATCTTCCGGCTGTCCGGCGGCAATGGGTTGACCATCAAGTAAAATCGTTCCCGATTGCGGCTGGTATAAACCGGTCAATAACATGGCCAGCGTCGATTTCCCGCTACCGTTGCCGCCAATTAAAAACAGCAGTTCGCCGCGGTGAATCGTCAGGTTGATGGGCCCCACGGAAAACGCGTTATCCTGATAGTGAAAAACCACGTTGCGCAGCTCCAGCGTCTTCCAGCCCGGAAAGGCTTTCGGCTGCGGAAAATCAGGCTTATACGGGGCGAGCGCGAATTTATTCAGTTTATTAAACGCCACCTGGGCGGTCAGTAGCGTTGGCAACGCCCCCACCGCAGACAGCAGCGGCGTGCGCAGGAACAGCAACGTCAGTGAATAGGTTGCCGCGACATTGGTATCCGCCCAGCCGAGACTATTCGCCATCCAGAAGACCAGGCCTATCGCCCCCAGCATCATGATATTCGACCAGTTGACGGCGCTCAGGTGAAAAGTATCGGCACGGATAATGTGATGACGGTACTCTTTGGCGTCCGGGATATAGCATTGCTGAAAAATCTGCTCCGCACGCTCGCGGTTTAGCGTCAGCTCTTTGCGTCCTTCCAGCACCGTCTGATAGTCGTTGTACAGCTTATCTTCGGTCTCGCGCAGGGTCGCCATATGCTGGTAAACCCGCGCCACCAGCACAAATCCGCCCCAGATAGTGATCGCCATCCAGATAGCCGTAACCAGCAACATTTTTGTCGATAGCATCGCCAGATACGCCGCCGAGCCGACGGTGAGGATAATGCCCTGTACCAGCTCAGGCAGACGCACAAAGGCGATAGTAATATTGCGAATATCGCTGGTCAGACCGGCCAGTAAAGAGGCGCTGCCCAGTTGCTCAATACGTTCAACGTGCGTATCCAGAATGCGCTTGATAAATTCGCTGCGCAGGCGGTAAACGAAATGGTGTCCCAGAGTGGTGAGCGCCAGTTGGGAACCTAATGTGACGACCATTAGTAACAGGAGCAGACCGAGAAATTCCGGCAGCACCATGACGGTGGTATCCACCGTTTCAATCAGGCGCTGATTGATAAACGCGATCAGGCCAATCCCCAGCGCCGCGCTGGCGAGGCTCAGCGCCATCACGCTAATAAATGGCCAGCGGTACTGCCGCCAGACAAGAATAAGAAGTTCCATGCATACAACCCGGACCGATAATAACAGCCTGCAGTTTAACTAACTCCACCTGCACAGCAATAATAATTCTTATTTTTATTCTTTTTCAGCCGCCTGACGGAAGGTGAGATTGTAACGAAATTCACCGGTCATGGGATGAAAGCCCGCTTTAAGCGGCTGGATACCATGATAAAACAGGCGGGACTCGCCGCCCCAGACCACGATATCGCCATGCTCCAGTAAGATCCGCTGGAGCGGATCGCTGCGACGCAGGCCGCCAAACTGAAAAACCGCCGGCACCCCCAACGAAACTGAGACGATAGGCGCGCGCAGATCCGGCTCGTCTTTATCCTGATGCAGCGACAGTTTTGCGCCGGGCGCGTAGCGATTGATCAGGCAGGCGTCCGATTGGAAGCTCGCATACCCTGCCGCGATTGCCGCCTGACGACATACGCTGGCAAACGATAACGGCAGCGCAGGCCAGGGTTTACCGGTCAACGGATCGCACACGGCATAACAATAACCGTGACGATCGGTGGTCCACCCTAACGCGCCGCAGTTGGTCATCGCCACCGACATGGTGTAGCCGCCCGGCGTCACCATCTGACGAAACGGAGACTGACTGGCGACAAACCCGATATCGTCTAATAGCGACTGCGCCGCGCGAAACGCAAAGCGGCGCAACACCACCGCGCCAGGCGCCAGGGGCTCTTGCCAGGGCGCTTCATCAGCAAATAGATCCAGCATTGCTACTCCTCTTTTTGCGCTTCTCGCTTTAATAGCTGCGCTTTTCGACGCACGCCCCAACGATAACCGGAGAGCGCGCCATCGCGACGCACGACCCGATGACACGGGATCACCATCGCCAGTTTATTCGCGCCGCACGCGCTGGCGACCGCGCGTACTGCCGTAGGTTTGCCGATAGTCGCGGCAAGCTGTTGATAGCTTACGGTTTCGCCGCAGGGAATCGCGCATAACGCCTGCCAGACCTGCTGTTGAAACGCGGTTCCCTGAATATCCAGCGGCAACGAGAGCAGCACATCGCGTGTGTTGATAGCCGCGACAACCTGCCGCACCCGTTGCTGAAAAGGCGCGTCAGCAGGTGCGTGGCGGGCCGTCGGGAAAAGGGTGTGTAATTCAGCCAGTAGCGCGTCGTCGCTATCACCGGGGAGAATCGCGCAAATCCCCCGCTCGCTTTCCGCCACCAGGCACCGTCCGTAAACCCAGTCCGTCAGCGCATAGCGAACGGAGACATTATCGCCGCCTTTGCGAAACTGTTTTGCCGTCATGCCCAGCGTCTGGTCGGCATGACGGTAGTAGCTACTGCTATCCGGGAAGCCGGCGCGGTAAATAGCCGCCGTGATCTGCTCTCCTTTCGCCAACGCCTCACGCAGCCGCCGGGCGCGCCACGCCTGCTGCCACCCTTTCGGCGTCATTCCGGTGCTCGCTTTAAACAGACGGTGCAGATGAAACGGACTCATCGCCACCGCCTGCGCCAGAGACGCCAGCGTTACCGGCGTCTCCTGCTCAAGTAAACGGCAGGCGCAGGCAATCTTATCCAACCGCCGTTGCTGCGCGCGCGCATTATCCGGCTGACAGCGCTTGCAGGGGCGAAAACCGGCGTCCAGCGCCTGCTGCGCGTTGGCAAAAAAGCGAACATTTTTACGTAACGCCCGCTTCGAGCGACAAGAAGGGCGGCAAAAAACGCCGGTGGTTCGCACCGCAAAAACGAAACGCCCGTCCGCGCTGGCATCGCGCGCCTGCACCCGCAGCCAGCATTCATCATCGGTAAGTAACGCTTTTTTCATCATAGACTCCTTCATTAAGCATAGTGCTTGCTTACATGCAGTGTGTCCGTAAATCCGCCCACAAAAACCCGTAATCTTGCGTTTTAATTCTTATCGCTCACCAGGAATGTTTTGAACTGCGGCGACATCCAGGTTTTAAAGCCTTCACCTTCTTTCATGATCATAAAGACCGCCAGCCCTTCCCGCCGCACGACCTCTTGCGCCTTTTGTGTACCGAGCACCATCAGGCCGGTGTCCCAGCCGTCCGCTTCCAGCGCCGTTGGCGCGATGACCGTAACCGATACCAGGTTGTGTTCAATGGGGCGCCCCGTTTGCGGATCGATAACGTGCGATACGCGCTTGCCATCCAGCTCATAATAGTTGCGGTAGCTGCCGGAGGTGCTGATGCCATGCCCGTTGATATCCACAATCGCCTGCACCGCGTTTTCCCGGTCGGTCGGCTTCTGAATCGCGACGCGCCACGGCAGCCCTTGCGCATTCATCCCGCGACTGCTTAATGCGCCGCCCACCGAGACCAGATAACGCGCAATGCCCTCCTGCTCCATCAGACGCGCCAGGTGATCCGCCGCATAGCCCTCCCCGACCGTGGAGAGATCAACATAAAGATCCGGCAGATCTTTTTGCAAAAACTGATGTCCAGCCCTGTCGATAACCTGCAAATGTTGCAGGCCTGTTTTCGCTTTTGCCGCATCGATTTGTGCTGGTGTTGGGATATGCAGCGGCTGCCGATCCGGTCCAAACCCCCACAGATTGACCAGCGGGCCCACGGTGATATCCATCGCGCCATCCGTCTTCGCGCCAATACGCAGCGCCGAGGTCACGATATCCGCCATGGCTTCGCTGACCGGCCAGGGCGCAAGACTGCGTGAATGGTTAAAACGCATTAGCGCGGAGTCATTTTTATAGGTGGAAAGCAACCAATCATCAGCATCAAGCTGAGTCTGGATTTTAGTCTGTAACTCTGCGGCGCGTTTCGCATCGATACCAACCACGCTCACCCGCCAGAGGGTCCCCATCGTTTTACCTTCCAGCACCTGAGCGGCAGGTGACGCTGTTGTCGTTTCGGGAGCCTCATCGCAGCCCATAAGTAAAAAAGCCGCCGCCAGACACACGGCCCGGCAAAAAGTCATTTTCATCGCTGTTTATCCTCATTCGAATGGACGCAAGCGTATATCAAAACGTCGTATTTGTACGCCGGAATAAGGCATGAAAAAAGGGCCCGCAGGCCCTTTAGCAACATCTTTTGCTGATTAGAACTGGTAAACCAGACCCAGCGCTACGATGTCGTCGGTGTTGATGCCCGCATCGCGGGTAAAGTCGTTTTTATCCAGCAGGTTGATTTTGTAATCAACATAGGTGGACATGTTTTTGTTGAAGTAGTAAGTCGCGCCGACATCAACGTATTTTACGATGTCCTGGTCGCCATAGCTGGCGCCGTAACCGTTGCTGATGTCCTTACCTTTAGACTGCAGGTAAGCTACAGACGGACGCAGACCAAAGTCGAACTGGTACTGAGCAACCACTTCAAAGTTCTGCGCTTTGTTGGCAAAACCGTAAGAGGTGGACGGGTTGCTGCCGTTAGAGGTACCAAAACGGGTTGCGTTATAGGTCTGAGAATACTGCGCTGCCAGATAGATGTTGTTCGCATCGTATTTCAGGCCGCCGGTGTAAACCGTGGCGCGATCGCCGTTACCATACAGGCGAGCGTTAGCGGTGTTGTTCTGATCGGCAGTACGTTTAGACGTGGTGATAGCGCCACCGACAGAGAAGCCTTCGCCGATTGCATAAGTCAGCGATCCGCCGTAACCGTCACCGTTCTGGTTCAGCAGGCTGCGACCGTTGGTGTTTTCACCGCTCACGCTGCCGTTTTTGCCCTGATACTGCAACGCGAAGTCCAGACCATCCACCAGGCCGAAGAAGTCGGTGTTACGGTAGGTAGCATAGCCGTTACCACGCTGCTGCATAAAGTTGTCAGCGCCGTAGGTGTCGCCGCCGAACTCCGGCAGAACGTCGGTCCAGGAGGTCACGTCATAGGTTACGCCGTAGTTACGACCATAATCGAAGGAACCTGCGTCAGCGAATTTCAGACCCGCAAACGCCACACGCGTCCAGGAGTCGTTGCTGCCTTCAGTCTGGTTGCCCTGAATCTGATATTCCCACTGGCCATAACCGGTCAGCTGATCGTTCACCTGCGTTTCGCCTTTGAAGCCGATACGCATGTAGGTCTGGTCGCCGTCGCTGCCTTTGTCGTCAGAGAAGTAGTGCAGGCCATCAACTTTACCAAACAGGTCTAATTTGTTGCCGTCTTTATTATAAATTTCAGCCGCATTCGCTGCGCCCGCCACCAGCAGAGCTGGTACCAGGAGGGACAGTACTTTAACTTTCATGTTATTAACCCTCTGTTATATGCCTTTATTGCTTTTTTATGCCACTGCTTACTGGTTAACCCTCATTAACCAGTCGGCAAGTCCATTCTCCGCAAAAATACAGAATAATCCAACACGAATATGATACTAAAACTTTTAAGATGTTACAATTATCTACATAGATGTTTCTAAATATGAATTTTACGGAACTTTTTTAAAGCAAAAATCAAGTGAAAATAAGCACAAATAGACAAAATATATTCACGAAACTTTTAAAATCAACAGGTTAAATTGATGAAATTCATAGCACTGAATGATAAAACAGAATCTTCATTCGCAACTAAAATAGTGACCGCTATCATCATTAACTTTATTTATTACCGTCATTCACTTCTGAATGTCTGTTTACCCCTATTTCAACCGGATGCTTCGCATTCGGTTTTTTTTACCCTTTTTCAGACACACCCGGCTGATTTATGCTACCTGCCTAAAACTATCACGGTTATTCACTACAATCCCCTGCTCGACCGTTCGTAAGGCATTAGCAAATAATTTCTTGATATTTAGTGCTAAACATTTATAAGTAGTCTTTATATTTGTACCGTTCTGCGAAAGTTGTACGCTTTTCCCGTCCCGCCGACGGAGCGCGTGTTAAGTTGCCCGGCATGACGTAAGAGTCTGGAAATTCATTCATTACCCTTTATACTGCCCTTCACCTTCAGCGTTGCTTTTACAGGTCGTAAACATAAATGAGTCAGTCTGACACAACGGTCTCTACCCGATTCTCCCTTCTACCGGGAAGCATTACCCGTTTCTTCTTATTGCTGATCATTGTGCTGCTGGTAACGATGGGCGTTATGGTGCAGAGCGCCGTCAACGCCTGGTTGAAAGACAAAAGCTATCAAATTGTCGATATCACCCACGCTATTCATAAACGCGTTGATACCTGGCGGTATGTTACCTGGCAAATTTATGACAACATCGCCGCGATCACTACGCCATCGACAGGTGAAGGACTTCAGGAAACGCGTCTGAAGCAGGATGTGTATTATCTTGAAAAGCCGCGACGTAAAACTGAAGCGCTGATTTTCGGTTCCCATGACAGCGCCACGCTGGAAATGACGCAGCGTATGTCAAGCTATCTGGATACGCTGTGGGGCGCGGAAAACGTGCCGTGGTCAATGTATTATCTCAACGGACAGGATAACAGCCTAATTCTTATCTCTACCCTACCGTTGAAAGATCTCTCTTCCGGCTTTAAAGAGTCCACTATTGGCAATATCGTCGATTCCCGCCGGGCAGAGATGTTGCAGCAGGCGAATGCGCTGGATGAGCGCGAAAGTTTCTCCTCATTGCGAAAACTGGCCTGGCAAAACGGTCACTATTTTACGCTGCGCACGACCTTCAATCAGCCAGGACATCTGGCGACCGTGGTGGCGTTTGATCTGCCCATTAATGATTTAATCCCGCCGGGAATGCCGCTGGACAGTTTTCGGATAGAACCTGACGCAACCCAGGCGACGGGGCGAAGCAGTGAAAAGGAAGCGCCTGATAGCGTCACGATTAGCTTTAACGGTTCAAAAATTGAGATCTCCTCAGCGCTTAACTCTACCGGAATGCGCCTGATCTGGCAGGTACCGTTCGGTACGCTTTTGCTTGATACGTTGCAAAATATTCTGCTGCCTTTACTGCTGAACATCGGGCTGCTGGCGTTGGCGTTATTTGGCTACGCTACGTTCCGTCATCAGCCGGGACGGACGACGGAATCGACATCCGGCAACGCGGCGAATAACGAGCTTCGCGTCTTACGCGCCATTAATGAAGAGATCGTTTCTCTGCTGCCGCTGGGTCTGCTGGTCTACGATCAGGAAGGAAACCGCACCGTGATCAGCAATAAAATCGCCGATCATCTGTTGCCGCATCTTAACCTGCAAAATATTACCAGCATGGCGGAACAGCATCAGGGCGTGATTCAGGCGACAATTAATAACGAACTGTATGAGATCCGTCTGTTTCGCAGCCAGATCGCTCCCCGCACGCAGATCTTTATTATTCGCGATCAGGACCGGGAAGTGCTGGTGAATAAGAAGCTTAAACAGGCGCAGCGTTTGTATGAGAAGAATCAGCAGGGCCGCGCCGCCTTTATGCAAAATATCAGCGACACGCTTAAAGAACCCGTACGCCAACTGGCGGTTAACGCCGCGGCAGTCACCATGCCGGAAAGCCTGAAACTGGCGGATCAGGCGGATGTATTGGTACGTATGATCGATGAAATCCAACTGGCGAATATGCTGGAAAATGACGCATGGAAGAGCGAAGCAACGCTGTTCTCCCTGCAGGATCTTATTGACGAAGTCGTGCCGGAAGTGCTGCCCGCCATTAAACGTAAAGGGCTGCAACTGCTGATTAATAACCATCTTAGCGGCAACGATGAACGCTGGGGCGATCGCGACGCCCTACGCCGGATTTTGCTACTGTTGATTCAGTATGCCGTCACAACGACCGCTATGGGTAAAATTACGCTTGAAGTCGAGCAGGATGAATCTATCGCGGAGCGTCTGACTTTCCGTATTCTGGATACGGGCGAAGGCGTAACGTTAAACGAGATTGATAATCTGCATTTCCCGTATATGAATGAAACGCAGGGCGACCGTTACGGCAAAGCGAATCCGCTCACCTTCTGGCTGTGCAATCAACTGGCGCGCAAACTGGGCGGTCATCTCAACATTAAAGCGCGGGAAACGCTGGGCACGCGCTATACCGTTCATGTCAAAATGCTTCCTCACGATCAGCATACTCAGGTCGAAGAGCGCCTGCTGGACGACGTGAGCGTGATGGTCGATGTGACGTCCAACGAGGTTCGCGCGATTGTGCTGCGTCAGTTAGAAAACTGGGGCGCCACCTGCATCACGCCGGATGAAAGGCAGATAAGTCAAGAATATGATCTCTTTTTAACGGATAATCCGTCTAATCTTACTGCCTCGGGCTTGCTTTTAAGCGATGATGAGTCAGGCGTGCGGAAAATTGGCCCGGGTCAGTTGCGCGTCAACTTTAATATGAGCAATGCTATGCAGGAAGCTGTACTACAACTTATCGAAGAGCAACTGGCGCAGGAAGAGATTCCCGCCTCCCCGCTCGGCGGAGATGAAAATGCCGAGCTTCATGCCAGCGGCTATTATGCGCTATTTGTAGACACAGTACCGGATGATGTTAAGAGGTTGTATACTGAGGCGGCAACCAGCGATTTCGCTGCGCTGGCCCAAACGGCCCACCGCCTGAAAGGGGTGTTTGCCATGCTTAATCTGGTACCCGGCAAGCAGTTATGTGAAACGCTGGAACATCTGATTCGTGAGAAAGATGCTCCAGGTATAGAAAAATATATCAGCGACATTGACGCCTACGTCAAAAGCTTGCTGTAGCAAGGTAGCCCAATACATGAACAATATGAACGTAATTATTGCCGATGACCACCCGATTGTACTGTTCGGTATTCGCAAATCACTTGAACAAATCGAGTGGGTGAATGTTGTCGGCGAATTTGAAGATTCCACAGCATTGATCAACAACCTGCCGAAATTAGATGCGCATGTGTTGATCACTGACCTCTCCATGCCGGGAGATAAATACGGCGATGGGATCACCTTGATCAAGTACATCAAGCGTCATTTTCCGAGCCTGTCTATTATCGTTCTGACCATGAACAACAATCCGGCGATCCTGAGCGCCGTGTTGGATCTTGATATTGAAGGGATCGTACTCAAGCAGGGTGCGCCAACCGATCTGCCTAAGGCGCTGGCCGCGCTGCAAAAAGGCAAAAAATTCACCCCAGAAAGCGTTTCTCGTCTGCTGGAGAAAATCAGCGCAGGCGGTTACGGCGATAAGCGCCTGTCGCCAAAAGAGAGCGAAGTATTACGCCTGTTCGCCGAGGGCTTCCTGGTCACCGAAATCGCCAAAAAGCTCAACCGCAGCATTAAGACCATCAGCAGCCAGAAGAAATCGGCGATGATGAAACTGGGCGTAGAGAATGATATCGCGCTGCTCAACTATCTCTCTTCCGTCACCCTGAGTCCGACAGACAAAGAATAAATCGCTTTTACGTTACCCAGCCTGATGGCGCTACGCTTATCAGGCCTACCAGTCGACTCATCTTTTGCAGGCCGGATCAGGCGACGCCGCCATCCGGCATTTTTTATGCCCGCGTTTTACGTACCCGTTCGGCATACACCGCCAGCGTCTGTTTCAACACATCCAGCGTCACAGGCTTCGACAAACAGCTGTCCATACCGGACTCCAGGCAGCGTTGTTTCTCTTCCGCCAGCGCGTTCGCCGTCACGCCGACGACCGGCAGCGTCAGCCCAAGCTGACGGATACGCTGCGTCAGGCGGTAGCCGTCCATGTTCGGCATGTTCACATCGCTCAGAACAATATCGATAGCATTTTTACTCAGCACATTCAGAGCGTCCACGCCATCATTGGCTGTCTTACACTGATACCCCAGCGATCCCAGTTGATCGGCCAGCAAACGGCGATTGATCGGATGATCGTCAACGACCAGAATCATCATGTCGTCATTTGAATCTGCGGTTTTATCCGTCGTCGGCAATGCGCTGGAAAGCGCTTCACTATCCAGCTCAATACTATAGATACGCGCCAACAGCGCGGGCAACTCATGCACCGACGCCACACTATGCACCCACTCGCCCGACGCTCTTTCCAACGGAATCCCAATATGACGGCGGCAAAAGACGACCGCCGCCCTCCCCTGCCAGGTATGCTCCAGCGCGTCATCGACAATCAAAATATCGTCCGCGGCGGGCTCTTGCCCTTCATAACGCTGCGTATGAACGCCGCTACGCGCCAGACTGGTCTCAATAAACTGGCACAAAGAAGTATTGCGCACCGCCAGCCAACAGCAGGTTCCGGCGAGTCCTTCCACGCCCTTTTTCACAGGGTATTGCGCGCCATAAAGCGGGATGCGCAGCGTAAACTGGCTTCCCATTCCAGGCTCCGAATCGACGGAAATATCGCCGTCCATCATGCTGATCAATTTTTCGCAAATCGCCAGCCCCAGACCGGTCCCCTGAAAGTTACGCTGTACGCCGGTTCCCACCTGGAAGAAGGGATCGAACAGGCGAACCACCTCTTTTGTCGGAATACCAACCCCGGTATCCCGCACGCGAATGCTGAGATAATCCCCATCACAGCGCACATGCAGCACGATGCAGCCAATATCGGTAAACTTAATGGCGTTGCTCAACAGGTTTGAAATGACCTGCTGTAAACGCATCGGGTCGCCGTTCAGCGATACCGGCACGTCAGGCTCAATAAAACAATACAGGCCGAGCTGCTTACGCACCACCAGCGGCAGATAATTGGCGGTGATATGATTCATCACCTCTCGCGGTGAAAATTCGCGCGGCTCAATCTTTAGCTGTTCCGACTCAATTTTCGAGAAGTCGAGAATGTCGCTGATAATTTTCAGCAACAGACTGGAGGAGTTATTCATCGCCGTGACCAGACGATCCACGCCTTTTGGCAGCTCTTTGGTTTGCAGCAGATCGAGATTGCCAATGATACCGTACAGCGGTGTGCGCAATTCATGGCTGACCGTCGCAAGGAACATGGATTTAGACTGGCTTGCCTGTTCCGCCGCCTGCGCCATCTCCTGCAGCGACTCTTCCATTTTGACGCGCGTACTCACATCTACCAACACGCAAATCGCGACGTTTTCATTGCGATAGCGGGAATGGACGAAGCTAATTTGCAAATTGGTATTATTGCTGGTCAATACATCAACGAAGTTAACCTGCTGGCCGCAAATGATTTGCGTCAGGCGCTGTCTGTCTTCATGCGTGAGCATGTTCAGGTAGGTGTGCGCCAGTTCGTTACTCAGTATATTGACACCATCAATAGTGCGCAGAATACAGATTCCCACCGGCGCGGAGGCGACGATTTTACGGTTGAACTGTTCATGCTCTTCCAGGCGCTGAGCATCGCTCTCCGCCGGAATGAAAATTCGCCGCTCATACATCCGCGCAAGCGTAAACAGCCCTGCGCCCACCAGCACGTTCAGCAGGATAGCGTTCAGGATAAGAATACGAATACGCTCCAGGACTAAATCTACAGGCACAGAATAGACAATACTGAGCGAGGATGGCGGCAGGCTTTTTTTGAGCACCAGTTCGCGAAAACCTGGCGTATAACCAAACCAGGAGCGCTCCTGCATCCAGCGCGGCTCCGCTTTAATAATGCCGTCAGGACCGGTCAACGAAATCAGCGAATGGCCGTTCTCATCAATAATGGTGACGCCCATCGGCAAACTGCCGGGCGTGAAAAAATTTTCCATGCGGATGGGCTGCTCGACGCCCAGCAGCGCCTGCAGACGGTTGGCCAGATACACCGGCGTCAGCGCATAAAAATAGCCCACGCCCTGACGCGCGCCCTGGCTTATCCAGAAAAGGTTATTCCCACTTTCTTCCTGCGGCGCGTTGCGGTATTTCATAATCCGCTCATGTAACGCTTTTAACGCATCATCGCGCTCCACGGGCATTTCACGCAGGCCGAAATTCGCCATACAGAGGTTATCGCTGCCAATCAGGAAAACGCGGTTAAGATCATACGCCGCTGAAAAGTTGTCGCGCCAGTAACGCATAAACCAGGCCAGCGACTCCAGCGATCCGCGCCAGGCGGAGCCCATCGCCGCACAGTCTGAGTCGGCGAATAGCGGTTCAAAGTCCGGCACCACCATTTTGTCATCACGCGCACGCGACGACATGACGCCGTTTTCCGCCGTTAAACGGTTCTCGGCGATATATTTGAGCTCTTTCATCACATCCGACGTGCGCTGGATAAAACGCTGCGCCTGATCGGAGCTAAGGTTGAACTCCTGACGAATTTCAGATTCCCGCTGGTGCAGGGCATTGACGATGTAAAACACCGAAACAAAGGCGATTAAGAGCCAAATGAGTAACGCTAACGCTCTGAATAAGTAGCGCGAGACTTTCAGCGTAGTTCGAAAGGAAGCAAGGTATTTCAAAGGGGCGAAGCTCCGCCTCAGGATGTAAATAGAATGTGACTAAGGTAGCGGTAAATGACGTAGCCCGCAACGGCAAAGAAAAAGGGCCGGATATCCGGCCCTCGCACAGCAATAACATTACTCGTCAGCGTCATCCGCAACGTCGTCATCGCTTTCCGCTTCCGGGGCGATATCCTCATCCCCTTCCGCCACGCTGCCATCGATAGCGTCGAGTTCTTCGTCATCTACCGGTTCAGCAACGCGTTGCAGACCCACCACGTTTTCATCTTCCGCCGTGCGGATAAGGATAACGCCCTGGGTATTACGTCCCACTACGCTGATCTCGGACACTCGGGTACGCACCAGAGTACCGGCATCCGTGATCATCATGATCTGGTCGCAATCGTCTACCTGTACCGCGCCGACAACGGAACCGTTGCGCTCGGTCACTTTGATAGAGATAACGCCCTGCGTCGCGCGAGACTTGGTCGGGTACTCGTCCGCTGCGGTACGCTTCCCGTAGCCGTTTTGCGTTACGGTCAGAATAGCGCCTTCGCCGCGTGGGATGATCAGAGAGACGACTTTATCGTCTCCCGCCAGCTTAATACCGCGCACACCGGTCGCGGTACGCCCCATCGCACGGACGGCGTCTTCTTTGAAGCGCACCACTTTACCCGCGGCCGAGAACAGCATGACTTCGTCAGAACCAGAAGTCAGGTCAACGCCAATCAGCTCGTCGCCGTCGTTGAGGTTCACCGCGATAATACCGGCGGAACGCGGACGGCTGAACTCGGTCAGCGCCGTTTTCTTCACGGTACCGCTGGCGGTCGCCATGAAGACGTTGACGCCTTCTTCGTACTCACGAACCGGCAGAATTGCGGTGATACGTTCGTTGGCTTCCAGCGGCAGCAGGTTAACGATCGGACGACCGCGCGCGCCACGACTGGCTTCCGGCAACTGATAGACCTTCATCCAGTACAGACGGCCCCGGCTGGAGAAGCAGAGGATGGTGTCATGGGTGTTGGCCACCAGCAGGCGGTCGATAAAGTCTTCTTCTTTAATACGCGCGGCAGATTTACCTTTCCCACCACGACGTTGTGCTTCGTAATCCGTCAGCGGTTGATATTTGACGTAACCCTGGTGAGACAGCGTCACGACAACATCTTCCTGGCTAATCAGATCTTCGATATTAATATCGGCGCTGTTGGCGGTGATTTCGGTACGACGCTCATCGCCGAACTGATCGCGAATTAACTCCATCTCTTCGCGGATCACTTCCATCAGGCGATCGGCGCTGCCCAGAATGTGCAGCAGTTCAGCAATCTGCTCCAGCAACTCTTTGTATTCGTCGAGCAGTTTTTCATGCTCCAGGCCGGTCAGTTTCTGCAAACGCAGATCCAGAATCGCCTGCGCCTGCTGTTCAGTCAGGTAGTACTGACCGTCACGCACGCCAAATTCTGGCTCCAGCCATTCCGGACGCGCGGCGTCATCACCGGCGCGCTCCAGCATCGCAGCAACGTTGCCCAGATCCCACGGACGCGAGATCAGCGCCGCTTTCGCTTCCGCCGGCGTCGGCGCGCGGCGAATCAGTTCGATAATCGGGTCGATGTTGGCCAGCGCAATCGCCAGAGCTTCAAGGATATGCGCACGGTCACGGGCTTTACGCAGTTCAAAAATAGTACGACGCGTCACCACTTCACGGCGGTGGCGCACGAACGCTGAAATGATGTCTTTCAGGTTCATGATCTTCGGCTGGCCGTGATGCAGCGCCACCATGTTAATACCGAAGGAAACCTGTAGCTGGGTCTGGGAGTAGAGATTATTAAGCACCACCTCGCCCACCGCATCGCGTTTCACTTCAATCACGATGCGCATCCCGTCTTTGTCGGATTCGTCACGCAGCGCGCTGATGCCTTCCACGCGTTTATCTTTCACCAGCTCGGCGATTTTCTCGATCAGGCGCGCTTTGTTTACCTGATAGGGAATTTCATGGACGATGATGGTTTCACGGCCCGTTTTCGCGTCAGCTTCAACTTCCGCGCGGGCGCGGATGTACACTTTGCCACGACCGGTACGGTAGGCTTCTTCGATACCACGACGACCGTTGATGATCGCGGCGGTCGGGAAGTCCGGACCCGGAATATGTTCCATCAGCCCTTCAATGCTAATGTCTTCGTTGTCGATATACGCCAGGCAGCCGTTAATCACTTCCGTCAGGTTGTGCGGCGGGATATTCGTCGCCATACCAACTGCGATACCGGAAGAACCGTTCACCAGCAGATTCGGAATTTTGGTCGGCATGACGTCCGGAATTTTTTCCGTACCGTCATAGTTATCCACGAAATCCACCGTCTCTTTTTCGAGATCGGCCATCAGTTCGTGGGCGATTTTCGCCAGACGGATCTCCGTATAACGCATTGCCGCCGCGGAGTCGCCGTCAATAGAACCGAAGTTACCCTGACCATCCACCAGCATGTAACGCAGCGAAAATGGCTGCGCCATACGAACGATGGTGTCATACACTGCGGAATCGCCGTGGGGATGGTATTTACCGATTACGTCACCAACGACACGGGCAGATTTTTTATAGGCTTTGTTCCAGTCATTGCCCAATACGTTCATGGCGTAAAGTACGCGACGGTGTACCGGCTTCAGGCCATCTCGGACATCCGGCAGCGCACGGCCAACAATGACCGACATCGCATAATCCAGATAGGAGCTTTTCAGCTCTTCCTCAATGTTGACCGGTGTAATTTCTCTCGCAAGGTCGCTCATCTAACCGCTATCCCTCTACTGTATCCCGGATTCAAAGGTCGCAAATTATAACACAACCGCGTTGATTGAGGTAAACCAATACCGTTTATTCGCCGGGAATGCCTGATATACTTATTTGTCTTGCTAAATAAGGAGTAGAAGCCCCTATGAATGCCGAAAAAGCGCCGGAACGCCATAACGTTGACCATGAAGAAATTGCCAAATTCGAAGCCGTCGCGTCGCGCTGGTGGGATCTGGAGGGCGAATTCAAGCCATTGCATCGCATCAACCCTCTACGCCTTGGCTACATTACTGAGCGCTCAGGCGGCCTGTTCGGTAAAAAGGTACTCGACGTCGGCTGCGGCGGCGGCATTCTGGCGGAAAGTATGGCACGTGAAGGCGCAACCGTCACCGGGCTGGATATGGGCTTTGAGCCTTTGCAGGTCGCCAAACTGCATGCGCTGGAAAGCGGCATCGAGGTAGAGTACGTGCAGGAGACGGTTGAGGAACATGCGGCAAAACACGCCCAGCAATACGACGTCGTCACCTGTATGGAAATGCTGGAGCATGTTCCCGATCCGCAATCGGTGGTCCACGCCTGCGCCCAACTGGTTAAACCCGGCGGCGAGGTGTTCTTCTCAACGTTGAACCGCAATGGGAAATCCTGGCTGATGGCGGTTGTCGGCGCTGAGTATATTCTGCGCATGGTGCCAAAAGGCACGCACGACGTGAAGAAATTCATTAAGCCTGCTGAACTGTTAAGCTGGGTAGATGAAACCGTCCTGAAAGAGCAACATATCACCGGGCTGCACTACAACCCGATAACCAATACTTTCAAACTCGGTCCCGGAGTAGACGTTAACTACATGTTGCATACCCGCGCTAAAAAAGCCTGACATCAAAGAATTTTCCTATAAGGGTTGCGTTAGATCATCGGGCGCAACCTTTCTCTTCGATGAAGAAATCAGCATTCGATCAAATTTTGATTTTTTTTTATGAATTGTTGACATCCTCTCCAGGCCTTATCAGACGCGCATTTAGCGATTCTTACTCTTTTACAACCGCAATTTAACGCCAAAATCAACTCTTGTACTCAAAAGAATCCCTACTAGAATACTCACCATATAGCGTTTCACTTATCGATTACCCCCTATATATAGTATTTATCCACAGAGTTAGTCACAACGTGGCGTTGTGGATAAGCGGGGGGATATTTTTTCTTTCACGGACAGGTAAACAGGTAGAAAACCACATGAATCAGAGTCTGCTGGTGACAAAGCGTGACGGCCGTACTGAGCGCATCAATCTCGACAAAATTCATCGCGTGCTTGATTGGGCGGCAGAAGGACTGAATAACGTATCGGTTTCTCAGGTCGAGCTACGCTCGCATATTCAGTTTTATGATGGGATTAAGACCTCCGATATCCATGAAACTATTATTAAGGCCGCCGCAGACCTGATCTCTCGCGATGCGCCGGATTATCAATACCTGGCTGCACGTCTGGCGATTTTCCACCTGCGTAAGAAAGCCTTCGGCCAGTTTGAGCCGCCCGCACTTTACCACCATGTGGTAAAAATGGTTGAGCTTGGCAAATACGACAATCATCTGCTGGAAGACTACACGGAAGAAGAGTTCAAGCAGATGGATTCGTTTATCGTTCACGATCGCGATATGACCTTCTCCTACGCTGCCGTTAAGCAGTTAGAAGGGAAATATCTGGTGCAAAACCGCGTAACCGGCGAAATCTATGAAAGCGCGCAGTTCCTTTATATTCTGGTAGCGGCCTGCCTGTTCTCGAACTACCCGCGTGAAACGCGTCTTGACTATGTAAAACGTTTTTACGATGCGGTCTCTACGTTCAAAATCTCGCTGCCGACACCCATCATGTCCGGTGTGCGTACCCCAACCCGTCAGTTCAGCTCCTGCGTACTGATCGAGTGTGGCGACAGTCTGGATTCCATCAACGCCACCTCCAGCGCTATCGTGAAATACGTTTCTCAGCGCGCCGGTATCGGCATCAACGCGGGACGCATTCGTGCGCTGGGTAGCCCGATTCGTGGCGGCGAAGCCTTCCACACCGGCTGCATCCCGTTCTACAAGCACTTCCAGACGGCGGTGAAATCCTGCTCGCAGGGCGGCGTGCGCGGCGGCGCGGCGACACTGTTCTACCCGATGTGGCACCTGGAAGTGGAAAGCCTGCTGGTGCTGAAAAACAACCGTGGCGTGGAAGGCAACCGCGTACGCCACATGGATTACGGCGTACAGATCAACAAACTGATGTATACCCGCCTGCTGAAGGGCGGCGACATTACGCTATTCAGTCCGTCCGATGTGCCTGGGCTATACGATGCGTTCTTCGCCGACCAGGACGAATTCGAACGCCTGTACGTGAAATATGAGAACGATGACAGCATCCGCAAACAGCGTGTGAAAGCGGTCGAACTGTTCTCCCTGATGATGCAGGAACGCGCCTCTACCGGTCGTATCTATATCCAGAACGTTGACCACTGCAACACCCACAGCCCGTTTGACCCGGTTGTCGCCCCGGTACGCCAGTCTAACCTGTGTCTGGAGATCGCCCTGCCAACCAAACCGCTGCACGATGTTAACGATGAAAACGGCGAAATTGCGTTGTGTACGCTGTCAGCATTCAATCTGGGCGCCATTAAAACTCTGGACGAGCTGGAAGAACTGGCTATTCTGGCAGTACGCGCTTTGGATGCTCTGCTCGATTATCAGGATTACCCGATTCCGGCAGCCAAACGCGGCGCAATGGGCCGTCGTACGCTGGGCATTGGCGTGATTAACTTCGCCTACTGGCTGGCGAAAAACGGTAAACGTTATTCCGACGGCAGCGCCAATAATCTGACGCATAAAACCTTTGAAGCCATTCAGTACTATCTGCTTAAAGCGTCCAACGAACTGGCGAAAGAGCAAGGCGCCTGCCCATGGTTCAACGAAACCACCTATGCAAAAGGCATTTTGCCGATCGACACCTACAAAAAAGATCTGGATGCGATCGTCAACGAACCGCTGCACTACGACTGGGAACAGCTGCGTGAGTCGATCAAAACCCACGGTCTGCGTAACTCCACGCTATCGGCGCTAATGCCGTCGGAAACGTCATCCCAGATCTCCAACGCCACCAACGGTATCGAACCACCGCGCGGCTACGTCAGCATCAAGGCCTCGAAAGACGGTATTTTGCGTCAGGTCGTGCCGGATTATGAGCATCTGAAAGACGCTTACGAACTGTTGTGGGAGATGCCGAACAACGACGGTTATCTGCAACTGGTGGGTATCATGCAGAAGTTTATCGATCAGTCGATTTCCGCCAATACCAACTACGATCCGTCACGTTTCCCGTCAGGAAAAGTACCGATGCAGCAACTGCTGAAAGATTTGCTCACCGCGTATAAGTTTGGCGTGAAAACTCTGTACTATCAAAATACCCGCGACGGCGCGGAAGATGCGCAGGACGATTTGGCGCCTTCTATTCAGGACGATGGCTGCGAAAGCGGCGCTTGTAAGATCTGATGAATAGTGCCGGGTAGCGCTATGCTTACCCGGCCTACGATTGTACGGTTTGTAGGCCGGATAAGGCGCTTGCGCCGCCATCCGGCGCTCATCCCATAAAGGATTCACTTCAATGGCATACACCACTTTTTCACAGACGAAAAACGATCAGCTCAAGGAACCCATGTTCTTTGGCCAGCCGGTCAACGTTGCACGCTATGACCAGCAGAAATATGACATCTTCGAAAAACTGATCGAAAAACAGCTCTCTTTCTTCTGGCGTCCGGAAGAGGTCGACGTCTCCCGCGATCGTATCGACTATCAGGCGTTGCCGGAGCACGAAAAACATATCTTCATCAGCAACCTCAAATACCAGACGCTGCTGGATTCCATTCAGGGGCGTAGCCCGAATGTCGCCCTGCTGCCGCTCATTTCCATCCCGGAGCTCGAGACGTGGGTAGAGACCTGGGCGTTTTCTGAGACGATCCACTCACGATCCTACACCCATATTATTCGTAACATCGTCAACGATCCGGCGGTCGTTTTTGACGATATCGTGACCAATGAGCAAATTCAGAAGCGCGCCGAAGGTATCTCCGCCTACTACGACGAACTTATTGAGATGACCAGTTACTGGCATCTGCTCGGTGAAGGCACCCATACCGTTAATGGCAAAACGGTTGTCGTGAATCTGCGTGAGCTGAAGAAAAAACTGTATCTGTGCCTGATGAGCGTGAACGCGCTGGAAGCCATCCGCTTCTACGTCAGCTTCGCCTGCTCTTTCGCATTTGCCGAGCGTGAACTGATGGAAGGCAACGCCAAAATTATCCGTCTGATCGCCCGTGACGAAGCTCTGCATCTGACCGGCACACAACATATGCTGAACCTGTTGCGTAGCGGCGTGGACGACCCGGAGATGGCGGAAATCGCCGAAGAGTGTAAACAGGAATGTTATGACCTGTTCGTGCAGGCGGCGCAGCAGGAAAAAGAGTGGGCGGACTATCTGTTCCGCGACGGTTCGATGATCGGCCTGAATAAAGATATCCTGTGTCAATACGTTGAATATATTACTAATATTCGTATGCAGGCGGTGGGGCTGGATCTGCCGTTCCAGACCCGCTCCAACCCAATCCCGTGGATCAATACCTGGCTGGTGTCCGATAACGTTCAGGTCGCGCCACAGGAAGTGGAAGTTAGCTCTTATCTGGTCGGACAAATCGATTCGGAAGTCGATACCGACGATCTGAGTAATTTCCAGCTCTGATGGGACGCGTCACGCTGCGTATCACTGGCACACAACTGCTGTGCCAGGATGAACACCCTTCTCTGCTGGCCGCGCTGGAATCGCATAACGTTGAGGTGGAGTATCAGTGCCGCGAAGGGTATTGCGGCTCCTGTCGTACCCGGCTGGTTGCCGGTCAGGTTGACTGGATTACGGAACCTTTAGCGTTTATCCAGCCGGGAGAGATTTTGCCCTGCTGCTGCAGGGCAAAAGGCGATATCGAAATAGAGATGTAACTCAGTGCAACTCGCTGGTGGAAACCAAAGGCATCGCGCCACGTTTTTTCATCTGCACGGCATACAGTGCGCCAGCGAGCACCACCAGCACCGCGCCAGCGACATAAATCATACGATAGCCAACCGACTCAACCATCATTCCCATGATAAAGGCGCCAATCGCCATTCCGGCATCCATCGCGTTAAAGAACAGTGAATTCGCCACGCCGATTTTATGCGGTTCAACCGAGCTGATAATTTGCGTCTGGAAAACCGGCGTGACCGAACCGTAGCCGATACCAATTAGCCCGCCGGAAATAATCATCATGATGCTGCCATTGGTGTAGCCCAGCGCCACCAGACCGATGGTAAAAGCCAACAGGCATGGGTAAACAACATATTTCGGCCCTTTTTTATCACAAATATTCCCGGTGAAGGTACGGCATATCATCAGGAAAATAGCGTAGCACAGCAGGAAATTACTGGCCGCCGCCATTAAATCCAGCTCACGAGCATACAGCGCCAGGAAAGCCGACACGCCGGCATAGGAGAAAGTCATAAAAAAGGTGACCAGCGCAAAAGGCAAGGCGGCGCGGTCAAACATCGCGGCAAAACCCAGATTCGGTTTCGAACCATCGGCATGACGAATTACCGGAGGGACCGTCACAATCAGGGAAAGCAAAATCCCTAACACCGCTACAGCGGAACAAAGCCAGAATGCGGCAGTGAACGCGTTCCAGCGGGCCATATTCAAACCGATCCACGGTCCTACGACCATCGCCAGGCCCATCGCTAAAGAGAAAAAGCTGATGCCCTCTCCACGTCGGGAGGCCGGAATCAACCGCGCTGAAATAGTTCCTTTTACCGTGGTAATAACACCAAACGTAATCCCATGAAGTACGCGGATAAAGAGCAGCGACTCAATGGAATGGCAAACCGGATACAGCGCGGTAATCACCAAAAAAGCCAGAGAAGAGAGCACCAGAATCTTTTTATTCGAATATTTTCCCACCCACTGTCCGGCAAACGGCCGAATAACAATTGCCGCAGCCAGGAAACATGTCACTAACAATCCTGCCTTATCTGCAGAAGCATGCAGGCGGTCAGCGATATAAATGGGTAATAAGGTTAGCAGTACATAAAAAACAAAAAAGATAATAAAACTAACTATGGTTATTGCCCAAAAATCCTTCGTCCATAATTTTTCTTTCATTCTTAACGACCCGTTCAGATGGCGCACGCAGGCAACGCTCAGCTCAACTGAACACCTATCAGGTGCGTCAAAATGTGATGTATTCGATAGAATCGCAGTATAAACAAGTGCACTCTATTAGAAAAATTAATCGTTTTAATTATATTAATTAGGTTTTACTAATGACACTAACCCAAATCCACGCCCTGCTTGCCGTACTGGAGTACGGCGGATTTACCGAGGCCAGCAAACGGCTATACATGACGCAATCCGCCGTCAGCCAGGCCATCTCCGCGCTTGAGGAGGAGCTCGGCGTTGACATATTGATTCGTGAGCGTCGTAAAGAGATTGAGCTTACCGCCGCCGGTAGCCGCATCGTCAGGCACTTACGCGCGATCCAGCGCGACGTCAACGCGGTAAAAGAGATTGCCGAACAAGAAAAAAAGAACCCGGCCCGTACGCTACGGATTGGCTGTTTTCCCAGCGCCTGCGCCTGCATTTTACCCGGCGTCATTCGCTATTTTGAAAGCCATCATCCAAATGTAAAAATTATCCCTTATGAAGAGAACAGTACGGCTATTATTGATTCGCTGCAGGACGGAAGTATTGATGCCGGTTTCGTTCCTTTCCCGGTCAATGGTATGTATTGCGTCCCCATTTACCGGGATAAATTCACCGTAGTGGTGCCTGAAAATCATCCCCTGGCGACCAACAGTACAGTAACAGTCGAAGAACTGATGGACGAACCACTTATTGTCAGTAAAGGTCGTTATGAATTAAGCATTATGGCGTTGTTTAAAGAAAAGGGGATTGAGCCGATATTTAAATATGAATTTAACCATCCCGATACTGCGCTGAATTTTATTCGCCAGGGATTAGGCATCGCCTTATTGCCAGAATTAACCTTAAAAGCCACGACAGGAAAATTATGCTCCGTGGCGCTGGAACCCACCTTTTATCGACAAATTTCCCTGTTAGCAAAAGAACCGCCGGTAGAAGGAAGTCCGCTATTTTTATTACAAAAATGTATGGAAACACTGACCGATGAGGGTTTGCTATAAAACAATACCGCCTGATGGCATTGCGTTTACCAGACCTGCGCTGGCAAACGTTGCGCCAGGCCGGATGAGGCGTTTATGCCCTCATCCGGCGCTTCACTTCGACTATGGCAAACCTTTAGTCATTTTTTTGCAGGAACATGACCGCCTTATCCGGGAAGTCGGTGAACAGCCCGTCGACGCCCGCCTTGTTATACAGGATGTCGTACAACTGATTAACGTCTGTGGCATAGTCCGGCAATTGATCGGCACGCACAGTGTAAGGATGCACTACCATCTTATTCTGATGCGCGTCTTGCACCATTCCAGTCAGTTTGATATTCCCTTTTGTTGAGCCTTCCGCGACCAGCATATGGTAATCCGGACCAATACCGTCCGCATATTCCGCCACCTGCTTCATAGCGCCCGGCTTAAACATCCAGTCGTAGTTGTAATTTACCCAACGACCGTCCGGCTGTTTCTGCTGTGTTTCATTCCAGTCGGTATACGCAATAAGTTGAACCAGATTGAGATCCATCCCCATTTTGGGTTCCAGTTCATTCTTAATACGTTTCAGCTCAGCGACATCAAAACACTGCAAATAGACATTATCCTGCTTGCCGGTGTAACCATACTTCTTCAGCACTTCCAGCGTTTTCGCGGCAATATCTTTCCCTTCCTGATGATGGAACCACGGTGCTTTAATTTCCGGATAAATACCGATATTTTTACCGGTAGAGTGATTTAATCCCTGAACGAATTCAATTTCCTCTTCAAAGGTATGAATGCGGAAATCAGATTTTCCCATCGGGAAACGGCCCGGATAAGTTTGTACTTTTTTGCCGTTTTCAATATCAAACCCTTCAGTAAACTTCAGGGATTTAATTTCATCCAGCGTAAAATCGATAGCGTAATAGCGCCCATCTTTACGCGCCCGGTCCGGAAAACGGTCTGCGACGTCAGTCACCCGGTCAAGGTAGTGGTCATGGAGGACGACCAGATGGTCGTCCTTTGTCATCACCAAATCCTGTTCCAGATAATCTGCCCCTTGCGCATACGCCATCGCTTTCGCCGGTAGCGTATGCTCCGGCAGATAACCGCTGGCGCCACGGTGGGCGATAACGACTTTTTCAGCCGCCACGGCGCCGCTTCCGATGGCCATTCCTGCCAACATCAACGCCACGCTAAGATTTTTCAGTGTGGTTTTCATGTTATTAGCCTCCGTTGCGTTTTAACTGCTGCTCATCATGATGGCGTTTTTCGCCAATCATCACGACCACCAGCAGGATTACCGCCAGAATGCTGCCGCCAATCATCACCATAAAGCCGCCATCCCAACCGAAGAAGTCAACGGTATAACCCACAATGGCGCTTGCAGCGACAGAACCGCCCAGATAACCAAACAGACCGGTAAAGCCCGCCGCCGTACCCGCCGCTTTTTTCGGCGCCAGTTCCAGCGCATGCAGACCGATCAACATTACCGGGCCGTAGATCAGGAAGCCGATGATAATCATACAAGCCATATCAACGTTCGGGTTTCCTGCCGGGTTCATCCAGTAAACGATGGTCGCGATAGTCACCAGGGTCATAAAGAATACGCCCGTCGCGCCACGGTTGCCGCGGAAGACTTTGTCTGACATCCAGCCGCACAACAGGGTGCCTGGAATACCGGCATATTCATAGAGGAAATATGCCCAGGAGGATTTATCGAGTGCGAAATGTTTCACTTCTTTCAGGTACGTTGGCGACCAGTCGAGGATACCGTAGCGCAGCAGGTAGACAAACACGTTGGCGATAGCGATATACCACAGTAATTTGTTCGGCAGTACGTACTGCATGAAGATTTGCTTCGCGGTGAGCTCTTCTTCCGCTTTTTCGTTGTAGTCGTCCGGATAGTCATTTTTATACTCTTCGATAGGCGGCAGACCGCAGGATTGCGGCGTATCGCGCATCATTGCGAAAGCGAACAGCGCCACCACAATCGCGCCAAAGGCTGGCATATAGAGCGCCGCTTTCCAGTCGTTAAACCACGCCATCCCCAGCAGGAACAGCAGTGGCGGGATCCCGCCGCCGACGTTATGCGCACAGTTCCAGACCGACACAATGCCGCCGCGCTCTTTCTGCGACCACCAGTGAACCATCGTACGTCCGCACGGCGGCCACCCCATCCCCTGGAACCAGCCGCAAAGGAACAACAGTACAAACATCACGGCGATGCTGGATGTCGCCCACGGCACAAAGCCCATAAACAACATGACTGCTGCGGCCAGAATCAACCCTGCCGGCAGAAAAACGCGCGGATTCGAGCGATCGGACACCGAACCCATTATAAATTTCGAAAAACCATAAGCGATGGAAATCCCGGACAGCGCAAAGCCCAGATCGCCGCGTGAAAAACCCTGTTCTACCAGGTAGGGCATCGCGAGGGCAAAGTTCTTGCGCACCAGATAATACGCGGCATAGCCAAAGAATATCCCCAGGAAAATCTGCCAGCGTAATCGGCGATAGGTCGGATCAATCTCCGCCGCTGGCAAGCGCGCTTTATGCGGCGCTGGTTTAAAAATACTCAACATATTGTAGCCTCCGTGGCCCGTATTTTATTTAGAAGTAAACACCGCAGTTCGTTCAAACAACCCCGCTGCTCCCAGTGTGGCCGGGATGTTAAGTAAAGATACGTCACGTTAATGTGAATTACAGCACATATTGTTACAGATTTATGAATAATGTTCAGAAAGGCGCACGAAATCACGTTTCATTTTCGAATAATGAGCGATTATGCGCGAAATCAAACATTTCATATGATTTGTATGGCTAAATGATAAAAAACGAACTGTGAGGAAAAACAATGAAAACTCGCGACTCGCAAGCAAGTGACGTGATTATCATTGGCGGTGGAGCAACAGGCGCAGGGATCGCCCGCGACTGCGCGCTGCGCGGTTTACGTGTCATTCTGGTGGAGCGGCATGATATAGCGACCGGCGCGACCGGGCGTAACCACGGGCTGCTGCACAGCGGCGCTCGTTATGCGGTTACCGATGCGGAATCCGCGCGCGAGTGCATTAGTGAAAACCAGATTTTAAAACGGATCGCCCGCCATTGCGTCGAACCGACGGATGGTCTGTTTATTACGTTGCCGGAAGATGATCTTGCGTTTCAGGCCACCTTTATTCGCGCCTGTGAAGCGGCAGGCATTCGCGCTGAAGCCATCGATCCGCAGCAGGCTCGCATCATCGAACCTTCCGTTAACCCTGCGCTCATCGGTGCGGTAAAAGTGCCGGATGGCACCGTGGACCCTTTCCGCCTTACCGCCGCCAATATGCTGGATGCCAGAGAACATGGCGCAATCGTGTTAACGGCGCATGAAGTGACCGGGCTCATTCGTGAAGGCACAACGGTCTGCGGCGTCCATGTGCGCAACCATCTCACTGGCGAAACCCAGACGCTTCACGCGCCGGTGGTGGTCAATGCGGCAGGTATCTGGGGGCAACGGATCGCCGAATACGCCGACCTGAGTATTCGCATGTTCCCGGCGAAAGGCTCGCTGTTGATCATGGACCATCGGATCAACCAGCATGTCATTAACCGCTGCCGGAAACCATCGGATGCCGACATTCTGGTACCTGGCGATACGATTTCACTGATCGGCACCACCTCTACCCATATTGATTACAATGAGATAGACAGCAACCGCGTCACCGCAGATGAAGTAGATATCCTGCTGCGTGAAGGGGAAAAACTGGCTCCTGTCATGGCGAAGACGCGTATTCTGCGCGCGTATTCCGGCGTCCGCCCGCTGGTGGCCAGCGATGACGATCCCAGCGGTCGTAACGTCAGCCGCGGTATTGTGCTGTTCGACCACGCCGAACGCGACGGGCTTGAAGGCTTCATTACCATTACCGGCGGGAAGCTAATGACTTACCGCCTGATGGCGGAATGGGCGACCGATGCCGTGTGCCGCAAGTTGGGCAATACCCGCCCCTGCATCACGGCGGATACGCCGTTGCCTGGCTCAAAAGAGTCTACGGAACATACGCTGAAACGCATTATCTCGCTTCCCGCGCCGCTACGCGGATCGGCGGTTTATCGGCATGGCGATCGCACGCCGGGGTGGCTGAGCGAAGGCCGCCAACACCGTAGCCTGGTCTGTGAATGCGAGGCCGTCACGGCGGGGGAAGTGCAGTATGCCGTCGAAAACTTAACCGTGAACAGCCTGCTGGATCTGCGCCGTCGCACCCGCGTAGGGATGGGCACTTGCCAGGGCGAACTGTGCGCCTGCCGCGCGGCCGGGCTATTGCAGCGTTTTAATGTGACGACCGCGGCGCAATCTATTACGCAACTCTCTGAATTTCTGAATGAGCGCTGGAAAGGCGTACAACCTGTCGCCTGGGGAGACGCGCTGCGCGAAAGCGAATTCACGCGCTGGGTTTATCAGGGATTATGCGGTCTGGAGAAGGAGCACCAGGATGAAATTTGATACGGTTATTATGGGCGGCGGTCTCGCCGGTTTGCTGTGCGGACTGCAACTCCAGCAGCATGGATTACGCTGCGCCATCGTCACCCGCGGACAAAGCGCGCTGCATTTTTCCTCCGGCTCGTTGGATCTGCTCAGCGCCCTGCCCGACGGCCAACCGGTGACCGACATTACCGCCGGGCTTGATGCGCTGCGCCGCCAGGCGCCTGAACATCCTTATTCGCGTTTGGGCGCGCAAAAAGTCCTTACGCTGGCGCAACAGGCGCAAACGCTACTTAACGCCAGCGGCGCGCAGTTATACGGTGATGTACAGCAGGCGCACCAGCGTGTAACGCCACTTGGCACATTGCGTTCAACCTGGCTTAGCTCGCCGGAA
This sequence comes from Salmonella sp. 741265055_HSA, assembly GCF_046569525.1. Lineage (NCBI taxonomy): Bacteria > Pseudomonadati > Pseudomonadota > Gammaproteobacteria > Enterobacterales > Enterobacteriaceae > Salmonella > Salmonella sp. 741265055_HSA. The sequence goes on from NZ_JBKFSQ010000006.1 coordinate 36,211, forward strand.
GTGCCGGTCTGGCCGTTATCCGCACAGCGAGTTTGCGTCGTCGGCGTTAGCGGATTACTGGATTTCCAGGCGCACCTTGCGGCAGCGTCGCTGCGTCAACGCGATCTCAACGTGGAAACCGCAGAAATCGACCTTCCGGAACTGGACGTACTGCGTGATAACCCGACGGAATTTCGCGCGGTCAATATTGCGCGTCTGCTTGATAACGAAGAAAAATGGCCGCTGCTGTACGACGCGCTGTCGCCAATAGCGACAAACTGCGACATGATCATCATGCCCGCCTGTTTCGGGCTGGCGAACGATACGCTGTGGCGCTGGCTTAACGAACGTCTGCCCTGCGCGCTCACGCTGCTGCCGACGCTGCCGCCATCGGTGCTCGGTATTCGTCTGCACAATCAGCTCCAGCGCCAGTTTGTTCGTCAGGGCGGCATCTGGATGCCGGGCGATGAAGTGAAGAAAGTCACCTGCCGTCGCGGTACCGTGAGCGAAATATGGACCCGCAACCATGCCGATATCCCACTGCGCCCGCGTTTTGCCGTACTTGCCAGCGGTAGCTTCTTTAGTAGCGGTCTGGTTGCCGAGCGTGAAGGGATCCGCGAACCTATTTTAGGGCTCGACGTACAGCAAACGGCCACCCGCGCCGAATGGTATCAACAACATTTCTTCGACCCACAGCCCTGGCAGCAGTTTGGCGTCGTGACGGATGACGCTTTCCGCCCCTCCCTTGCGGGCAACACGGTAGAAAATCTGTATGCAATAGGTTCTGTGCTGGCGGGATTCGATCCTATAGCTGAGGGATGCGGCGGCGGCGTCTGCGCAGTCAGCGCCCTCCAGGCCGCGCACCATATCGCTGAGCGTGCAGGAGAACAGCAATGAGCGACACACGTTTTGAAAGTTGTATTAAATGTACGGTGTGCACCACCGCGTGCCCGGTCAGCCGCGTTAATCCTGGCTACCCTGGCCCTAAACAGGCCGGACCGGATGGCGAACGCCTGCGTCTGAAAGACGGCGCGCTGTATGATGAGGCGCTGAAATATTGCATTAACTGCAAACGGTGTGAGGTCGCCTGTCCGTCGGACGTGAAGATTGGCGATATCATCCAGCGCGCCCGCGCGAAATACGATACGACGCGCCCGTCATTGCGTAACTTTATTCTCAGCCATACCGATCTGATGGGCAGCGTTTCAACGCCGTTCGCGCCGGTGGTCAATACCGCCACCGCATTAAAGCCAGTGCGCCAGTTGCTTGATTACGCGCTCAAAATCGATCATCGCCGCACCTTACCAAAATACTCTTTCGGCACCTTCCGCCGCTGGTATCGTAGCGTGGCGGCGCAGCAGGCTAAATACAAAGATCAGGTCGCCTTTTTCCATGGCTGTTTTGTGAATTACAACCATCCGCAGCTCGGAAAAGATCTGATTAAGGTGCTGAACGCAATGGGCACCGGCGTACAGTTACTGAGTAAAGAGAAGTGTTGCGGCGTACCGCTGATCGCTAACGGTTTTACGGATAAAGCTCGCAAGCAGGCTATCAGCAATGTGGAGTCGCTACGCGAGGCGATTGCCGTCAAAGGTATTCCGGTCATCGCCACGTCATCCACCTGTACGTTTGCGTTGCGCGATGAATATCCTGAAGTGCTGGACGTGGACAACGCCGGGCTGCGCGAACATATCGAGCTGGCCACCCGCTGGCTATGGCGCAAACTGGATGCCGGGAAAACGCTGCCGCTTAATCCTTTGCCGCTGAAAGTGGTCTACCATACGCCGTGTCATATGGAAAAAATGGGCTGGACGCTTTACACGCTTGAACTGTTGCGGCAAATTCCGGGGCTTGAATTGACGGTACTTGATTCACAGTGCTGCGGCATTGCCGGTACGTATGGATTTAAAAAGGAAAACTATCCGACATCACAGTCCATCGGCGCGCCGCTGTTCCGCCAGATTGAAGAGAGCGGCGCCGACATTGTCGTCACCGATTGTGAAACCTGTAAGTGGCAAATTGAGATGTCTACAAGCAAACGCTGCGAACACCCCATTACGCTACTGGCCCAGGCGCTCGGCTAAGTAAATAGCGCCGGAACCCCTCCGGCGCCATTACCCTGATAACCCGGACCGATTTTCCATCAGACATATACCCTTCATACTTCAAGTTGCTTATGTGTTGGCTACGCATTATTTTGGGTATAAACACGGATGTCTCTTTGCAATAACCTGCCCTATTTGGTCAACCATGACCGCTAACTCACGGGGTCATGACAGATAACGACGTTACTGTTATAGAGCAATATCTCTTGCATCGACGCGTTACCAGCTCCCTTTAAAGAGGGGGAATAACTGAATACCCCCAATAATAATTGGGGGTTATGTGAATAATAAGAAAATCAGGTCTATGCCTGATGTAATATATTCCCCACCAGCAATAATATTTTTTAAAATAATTATACATTACAATATTCGCTACTCTCGCCTATCAGGAAACAGAGCAAAATGAATATATGTGTAAATTCACTTTACCGATTGAGCATACCGCAATTTCACAGCTTATATACAGGAAATGTGAGCGATGAGACGCTTGCGTTGTTGTTTAGCGCAGTAGAGAACGGTGATCAGAATTGTATTGATCTGTTATGCAATCTTGCGTTACGCAACGATGACCTGGGACATAGAGTTGAGAAATTTCTTTTTGATCTCTTTAGCGGAAAAAGATTGGGCTCACCAGATATAGATAAAAAAATCAATCAGGCTTGCCTTGTATTACATCAAATTGCTAATAACGATATAACAAAAAATAATACTGACTGGAAAAAGCTACATATCCCTTCCAGATTGCTTTATATGGTCGGTTCCGCGACAACCAACCTTTCTGAACAAATAGAAATAGCATATCAAATTATGGGCAACCAGTACGCTCAGACAGTTCACGAACAAGTCGGAGTTGATAATCTTTGGTGTGGCGCGCGAATGTTGTCGTCAGATGAGCTGGCAGCTGCAACGCCAGGTCTGGTTCAAGAGTCATCTCTTCTCTCGGTAAACTATCCTATTGGGCTTATTCACCCTACCACCGAAGAAAATATGTTAAGCACTCAGTTACTTGAAAAGATTGCTCAATCAGGATTATCAGACAATGAAGTCTTCCTGATAAATACAGGAAATCACTGGATTATCTGCTTATTTTACAAACTTGCGGAAAAAATAAAATGCCTTATTTTTAACAGTTATCATGATTTAAATCAAAATACTAAGCAAGATATTATAGAAGCAGCAAAAATTGCAGGCATATCAGAAAGCGATGGGGTTGATTTTATTGAAATGAATTTACAAAAGAATGTACCCAACGGCTGTGGTCTATTTTGTTACCATGTAATTCAACTCTTATCGAATGCCGGGCAAAACGATCCTGTTACCATACTACGAGAATTTGCGGAAAATTTCTTAACGCTTTCAGTAGAGGAACAAATACTATTTAACATCAAAACCCGGCGACAAATATATGAATACAGTCTCCAGTAATGGAGAGTACTTAGAGCCTATCCCATTAGGCTATTTTATTCGCCATTTTGGGACCGGGCAGTGCTCAAAATCCTCACGTACTACGTGTACGCTCCGGTTTCTGCGCGCTGGCTAGCCCCAAACTGGCTTCAACAATTACGCCTGGTGGGATAGGCTCTTATCCTGAAATGATGCCCTGCGAAGAATTTATAAGTATATAAGGGTGGGAAGGCCAGGCCTTCCCACTAAAAGTTCTATACCCTTCATACTTCAAGTCGCTTATGTGTTGGCTACGGATTACTCGGCCCATCCATGGGCCTCGCCCTGACGGGCCGTCGCACGCGACGTTCAAATCTGCTCCCGGCAGATTTGTCGTTCACCCCAGTCACATAGTTATCTATGCTCCTGGGGACTCACTCCCTTGCCGCCTTTAAGCAACTCGAATTATTTTGGGTATATGCCGTCAATGATTCAACCACGTCTATCCAGCCATGCTCGCTGGTAATGACCTCGCCATTAAGCCAGCGGCGCAGCATATTTAGCGCCATCATCGCGCAGACCTCCTGACGTATTGCCAGACTATACCGATTGGCGCTAAAACGCACGCGTAAGGCATACGTGCCATCCGGCGTCGCCAGCGCGAAATTAAGATGTTCGTTTTCCAGCCCCGACACGGCCAGCGCCAGACCGGCATAATGATTGCTGCGTCGTTCTGTCGTCCAGTGCGCCGTTTGCGCCAGCGTCTCTTCCTGAGAAGGAACGACTTCGCTGGCAAGAACCGGCGCCCCGGCGCGGGAAAGCTGTAGCGCCAGTAAACCGCTGGTGTATTGCTCGCTCAACGTCAGACTCAACTGCCTTTCCTGCAGGCAGCGGGCTATTTGCGCCGGCAAATTTTCCGTACCTTCAAAAATCAGGTTCTGCCCGGCAACCCGTTTGACCTCTGGCCATAACGCCAGCATCGCCTCCCGTTGCGTCGCCGGGCCGGTCAACTTCAGTTCAATGATCGGCATTGATGAGCGATACCCCATCGTCACGCCGGGCGGCAACGGCAGTGAATCGAGACGCTGCGCGAGGTCACTTTCTGAACGTCCAAAAGTCGTTAACCGCAGGCAAAGCGGCGGCTCCGGCAGCGAAAAACGCGCGCGTAACCGCGGTAAGATTTCCTTCTCCACCATAATCTTAAATTCCGACGGTACGCCGGGGGTGAAAAACATCAGGCAGCGGTTGAGCTGTAGCGCAAATCCACAGGCAGTGCCGACCGGATTATTAATAAACTCCGCGCTGGCAGGCAGTTCCGCCTGTTTACGGTTGCTCGGCGCCATCACGCGACCACGCTGCTGAAAGTAACGTTCCATTTCGGTCAGCCACGCCTGGTGCAGTACTAATCCTTCGCCTTTTGCCGTTGCCGCGGCGAGCGCGCTTAAATCATCGCTGGTCGGCCCTAACCCGCCATTAACAATCAAAACATCAGCATGTTGACTGCGTTCACGCAAGATAGCGACCAGACTGTCCAGATTATCGCCTACCGTATTTCGCCGTGATAACGGAACGCCCTGATGAAAGAAAAAATCAGCCAGCCAGGCGGCATTGGTGTCAACGATTTGTCCGTGCAACACCTCATCCCCGGTGGATAGCATTTCCACATTTAGCATTGTGTTCTCCTGCTCTTATGATGAAAACACTATAACGCAAAGACGAATATGACGTGGAAAGAAGAATGACGGGAAAAGGAGGAATATGGCGCGACGATTGCCGCGCCGTTAGCATCAAAAACTGGCGTTTACGCCAACATAAGGGCCGTCAGCAATCGCATTATCGCGGTTGCCGTCTTTACCCGCCAGGTTCAGGTAACGATAACCGGCTTCAATGCTCAGCGGGCGCATAATGGTGAAACGCGCGCCTGCATTCGCTTCTTCATAACTGTCGATACCGCTGGACAGCGAATCTGGTGAATAATAATACTCGCCGAACAGACGGAAGCTGTTGCCGATTTTCCATTGTAGCCCACCGCCGACAGCCGCCGCATAGCCTTCATCGCTGTCTTTCGGATTGGTATAAATACCTTTACCGCCGACCGTCGCCAGCAGCGGTCCCACCGGAATGTTCAGCCCCAGACCAACGCCCGCAGCGTCGCCATCATCATCGTTGTGCATCCAGTTGCCGCTTAGCGCCAGTCCCGTCGATTCCGTACCAAAACCCACGCCAATGTTGGTGTAATCTTCGCCCGCCTGGCCGCTAATACTGATGGCCTGCGCCGATGCAGAAACGAACAGCATTCCGGCAAAACCTAATAATATGCTTTTTTTCATTTTTACCCTTTCCAGCAAGCACATAAAGAAAAACTCCCCAAAACGGCAGAATTGTACTGCCAGACGCTGAGGAATCAATGCACTAAGAAACCATTCCAAAAACATATTGTAACGAAATACTACTTTCGCCATGCCGCATCATTGCGCCATCACATGGCGACGCCTGCATCAACTGGATTAACAAAAAACGCAGTCTGCGTTATCACTTCCATTTTTCACAAAGAATTTCGCAGAACGATTTGTTAAGCTGATGACCTGGTGGTTTAAGGAAGCGACTTATGCGTCAACGAACTATAGTTTGCCCATTAATTCAAAATGATGGCTGTTATCTGCTGTGCAAAATGGCCGACAACCGCGGCGTCTTTCCCGGTCAGTGGGCGCTGTCGGGCGGCGGGGTCGAGCCAGGCGAACGTATTGAAGAGGCGCTGCGTCGGGAGATTCGGGAGGAACTCGGCGAGCAGCTGATTCTGAGCGATATTACGCCGTGGACCTTCCGCGACGATATCCGCGTTAAAACGTACGCTGATGGCAGACAAGAAGAGATTTATATGATTTATCTCATCTTCGACTGTGTTTCCGCTAATCGCGATATATGTATTAACGACGAATTTCAGGACTACGCCTGGGTCAAGCCAGAAGAACTGGCGCTGTATGATTTGAATGTAGCGACACGCCACACATTAGCATTGAAAGGGTTATTATAATGACGACAGCCGCTTCAGGCTGTCTTTACGCTTTTAACATGCGGCTAGCCGGGAACAAATTCACCATCTAAAAAGAGTTTTCCGTTTTCCGCATGCATAACGAGCGCATTAAGATAGTCCGGATCAAACTTTACGCCGCGCTTATTTTTTGCAATATACGTCAAACAATGATTATGGGTAAAAATGACTATATTTTTATTCTGCGACTTTTTCAGTAACGTATTGATTGAAGCATAAATACCGCTGCCGCAATCCATCATTTTTTTATCCACCGTAAGCGACCTGCCTGCGGAAAACCAGGTTGCCGACTGGATGGTACGCACCGTATTACTGGAATAGAGACTGTAATTTTGTATATCGGCACTGAAGGCTTTACCCAGCGCTCTGGCATCTTGCGCACCGTTGACCGTAATCCCCGTACTGTCTGACAGGCAGGTATTATCGGAACGATCGCATCGCTCGGCATGGCGGAATAACACGACTACCGGATGCTGCTTCGCCAGCGCCGCCAGCGCTTTACCGTTAATCTGCGGTAGACCGTTACCACTCCAGGCATGTTGTGAGATCAACCCGGCGATAATAACCAACGCCCCCGCCAGAGTCGCGAGATAGCGTTTGTTTTTAATAAAGCGTAGGGTAAATGCCAGCACATTAACCTCTCAGGCAAACAGTGCAGCTAACTTAATAGCAATACGATTAAAGACGGAAGACCAGACCAGAAACATAAAACAGCTTTTTGACAGGCATAAAGTGCCTTAAACTTTCGGCGAAAGCAAAGCATAATTCCATTAAAAATTATATTTTTACTTCACCTTAATTTCTTAATGTTAATTTAATATTCATCCAGTAGGGTTCAGCTAAATGCGTTAAAAAATAAGCCCTTTTCTATTGCCGAAATATTTGAAAAGCGGCGTTCAATGGCTGAAGGAAAAATGATGTCGGACTTTTTGCCTTTCTCTCGTCCGGCGATGGGCGCGGAAGAGCTCGCTGCCGTTAAGACCGTACTGGACTCAGGTTGGATAACAACCGGCCCGAAAAATCAGGAACTGGAAGCGGAGTTTTGTCGGCTAACAGGCAATCAATATGCCGTTGCCGTCAGTTCAGCCACTGCCGGTATGCACATCGCGTTGATGGCGCTGGGCATTGGTGAAGGCGACGAGGTCATTACACCGTCAATGACGTGGGTTTCTACGCTAAATATAATCGTTTTACTCGGCGCGACCCCCGTCATGGTCGATGTCGATCGCGATACGCTGATGGTCACGCCTGAACATATCGAAGCCGCGATTACGCCACAAACCAAAGCAATTATTCCCGTCCACTACGCTGGCGCGCCCGCCGATCTGGACGCTATTTACGCTCCTGCCGAGCGTTATGGCATCCCGGTGATTGAAGACGCGGCGCACGCGACAGGAACCAGCTACAAAGGTCGCCACATTGGCGCCCGGGGCACCGCGATTTTCTCCTTCCACGCCATTAAGAACATTACCTGCGCTGAAGGCGGTATCGTTGTCACGGATAACCCGCAATTCGCCGATAAACTGCGCAGTCTCAAGTTTCACGGGCTTGGCGTTGATGCCTGGGATCGACAGAGCGGTGGACGCGCGCCACAAGCGGAAGTCCTGGCGCCGGGCTACAAATATAATTTGCCCGACCTCAACGCCGCTATCGCGCTTGCTCAGTTACAGAAACTGGATGCGCTTAACGCTCGCCGCGCCGCCATCGCAGCGCAGTACCACCAGGCAATGGCAGACCTGCCTTTTCAGCCTCTGAGCCTTCCGTCGTGGGAGCATATTCACGCCTGGCATTTATTCATTATCCGGGTCGATGAAGCCCGCTGCGGTATTACCCGGGATGCTCTGATGGCATCGCTGAAAACGAAAGGCATCGGCACAGGGCTGCATTTCCGCGCCGCGCATACGCAAAAATATTATCGCGAACGTTTCCCAACGCTCACGCTGCCTGACACCGAGTGGAACAGCGAGCGGATCTGCTCACTGCCGCTCTTTCCGGACATGACCGAGAGTGACTTTGATCGGGTCATTACCGCCCTTCATCAGATAGCAGGACAATAAGCATGTTTGACGCCGCCCCCATAAAAAAAGTCTCGGTAGTTATTCCTGTCTATAACGAACAGGAAAGCCTGCCGGAATTGATAAGACGCACCACCGCCGCCTGCGAGAGTCTGGGCAAAGCGTGGGAGATTTTATTGATAGATGATGGTAGCAACGATAGCTCGGCGGAGCTGATGGTTAAGGCGTCCCAGGAGGTCGGTAGCCATATCATCTCTATTTTACTCAACCGTAACTACGGTCAACATGCAGCGATTATGGCGGGGTTTAGCCATGTAAGCGGCGATCTTATCATTACGCTGGATGCCGATCTGCAAAACCCGCCGGAAGAGATCCCGCGCCTGGTGGCGAAAGCCGATGAAGGGTTCGATGTGGTAGGCACCGTGCGCCAGAACCGACAGGACAGCCTGTTTCGCAAATCGGCGTCAAAAATCATTAATCTACTGATCCAGCGCACAACGGGCAAAGCGATGGGCGATTACGGCTGCATGTTACGCGCCTATCGCCGCCCTATTATCGATACTATGTTGCGCTGCCATGAACGCAGCACCTTTATCCCTATTCTGGCCAACATTTTCGCTCGTCGGGCTACCGAGATCCCGGTACATCACGCTGAACGTGAATTTGGCGACTCTAAATACAGTTTTATGCGTCTCATTAACCTGATGTATGACCTGGTGACCTGCCTGACGACGACGCCGCTGCGCCTGTTGAGTCTGCTGGGCAGCGTTATCGCCATCGGCGGGTTTAGCCTGTCGGTATTGCTTATTGTACTTCGCCTGGCGCTGGGGCCGCAGTGGGCGGCGGAAGGCGTATTTATGCTCTTTGCCGTTCTGTTTACCTTCATCGGCGCGCAATTCATCGGTATGGGACTGCTGGGCGAATACATCGGTCGCATTTATAACGATGTCCGCGCCCGCCCCCGCTATTTTGTTCAACAAGTTATCTACCCGGAAAGCACGCCGTTTACTGAGGAAAGTCACCAATGAAAGCCGTTATTTTTGCCTATCACGATATGGGATGTCAGGGCGTGCAGGCCGTACTGGATGCCGGGTATGAGATTGCCGCGATTTTCACTCATGCCGACAATCCTGCGGAAAACACCTTTTTTGGCTCCGTCTCCCGGCTGGCGGCAGGATTAGGGATTCCGGTTTATGCGCCGGATAACGTAAATCATCCTATCTGGGTCGACCGCATCGCTGAGCTTGCGCCGGATATTATTTTTTCGTTCTATTACCGCAACCTGTTAAGCGAAGAAATTCTGCACCTCGCCCCGGCTGGCGCATTCAATCTGCACGGTTCTCTATTACCTGCCTATCGTGGCCGTGCGCCGCTAAACTGGGTTCTGGTTAACGGCGAAAGCGAAACGGGCGTAACGCTGCATCGTATGGTCAAACGTGCCGACGCCGGAGAGATTGTCGCCAGTCAACGCGTCGCTATTGCGCAGGACGATGTTGCGCTTACCTTGCATCATAAGCTATGTCAGGCCGCGCGCCAGTTGCTTAATAGCATCCTGCCCACCATGAAATGCGGCGATATACCTTCTGTTCCCCAGCGTGAGTCTGACGCTACGTATTATGGTCGCCGCAGGCCGGAAGATGGCCTTATCGACTGGCACAAACCGGTCTCCACGGTGCATAACCTGGTGCGGGCGGTAGCCGCCCCCTGGCCCGGCGCGTTCAGCTATAACGGCTCGCAAAAATTCACTATCTGGTCTTCCCGAATTTGTCCGGATGCGCAGGGCGCGCTTCCCGGCTCGGTAATTTCGGTCTCTCCGCTGCGGGTCGCCTGCGCCGATGGCGCGCTGGAGATTATTACCGGCCAGGCCGGAGACGGTATTACTGTACAGGGCTCGCAGCTTGCACAAACGCTTGGTCTGGTGGCGGGCGCGCGTTTGAACCGTCCACCAGCGACCAGCGGTAAACGTCGCATTCGCGTTCTCATCCTCGGCGTCAACGGTTTTATCGGCAATCATTTGACCGAACGGTTACTGAATGAAGAGAATTACGAGGTCTACGGTATGGATATCGGCAGCAACGCCATTAGCCGATTCCTGCTCCACCCTCGCTTTCATTTCGTGGAGGGAGATATCAGCATCCACTCAGAATGGATCGAATATCATGTCAAAAAATGCGATGTCGTACTGCCGCTGGTAGCAATTGCTACCCCGATTGAATACACCCGCAACCCGCTGCGCGTCTTTGAACTTGATTTTGAAGAAAATCTGCGGATTATCCGTTATTGCGTGAAATACCGTAAACGCGTGGTTTTCCCCTCTACCTCTGAAGTGTACGGCATGTGTACGGACGCCTCTTTTGACGAGGACAAATCGAATCTGATCGTCGGGCCGGTGAATAAGCCACGCTGGATTTACTCCGTTTCCAAACAGCTTCTCGACCGGGTGATTTGGGCTTATGGCGAAAAAGAGGGATTGCGCTTCACGCTTTTCCGTCCCTTTAACTGGATGGGGCCGCGGCTGGATAGCCTGAACGCGGCGCGTATCGGCAGTTCACGCGCGATAACGCAGTTGATTCTGAACCTGGTAGAAGGGACGCCGATCAAGCTTATCGACGGCGGTCAGCAGAAGCGCTGTTTCACCGATATTCGTGACGGGATCGAAGCCTTATTCCGCATTATTGTGAATGATGGCGATCGGTGCGATGGCAAAATCATTAATATCGGCAACCCTGACAACGAAGCCAGTATTCAGGAACTGGCGACGCTGTTGCTCGACAGTTTTGATAAGCATCCGCTGCGCTGCCATTTCCCACCGTTTGCCGGTTTCCAGGTCGTCGAAAGCCGTAGTTATTACGGCAAGGGTTATCAGGATGTCGCACACCGGAAACCCAGTATCGACAATGCCAGGCGCTGTCTGGGCTGGGAACCGTCTATTGCGATGCGGGATACGGTTGAAGAAACGCTGGACTTCTTTTTGCGCAGCGTAGATATCGCGGAACGCGCATCATGACGAAAGTCGGTTTACGCATTGATGTTGATACCTTGCGAGGAACGCGTGAAGGTGTTCCCCGGCTGCTGGCGACATTGCATCGCCACGGCGTTCAGGCCAGCTTTTTCTTCAGCGTCGGGCCGGACAATATGGGACGTCATCTTTGGCGTCTGATAAGACCGCGATTTTTATGGAAAATGCTACGTTCAAACGCCGCTTCGCTCTACGGCTGGGATATCCTGCTGGCCGGTACCGCCTGGCCGGGAAAAAATATCGGCAACGCCAATGCCGGGATCATTCGTGAAACGGCAACATACCATGAGACGGGACTACATGCCTGGGATCACCATGCGTGGCAGACTCACAGCGGCCACTGGAGTATCCGCCAGCTTGAAGAAGATATTGCGCGCGGCATAACGGCGCTTGAGGCCATTATCGGAAAACCCGTCACCTGCTCAGCCGCGGCCGGCTGGCGAGCGGATGGGCGCGTTGTTCGTGCGAAAGAGCCGTTCAACCTGCGGTATAACAGCGATTGCCGTGGAACCACCTTATTCCGTCCGCTACTGATGCCGGGCCAGACAGGGACGCCGCAAATCCCCGTTACCTTACCCACGTGGGATGAGGTTATCGGCCCCGCCGTTCAGGCGCAGTCGTTCAATACCTGGATTATCTCCCGTATGTTGCAGGACAAAGGCACGCCGGTATATACCATCCACGCGGAAGTCGAAGGTATTGTCCATCAGCCGCTGTTTGAAGATTTGCTCGTTCGTGCACGCGACGCGGGGATCACCTTTTGTCCTCTGGGCGAACTGCTGCCGACATCGCCTGAGTCTCTGCCGTTGGGGCAAATTGTACGTGGACACATCCCTGGCCGTGAAGGTTGGCTGGGGTGTCAACAGGCCGCGAGCGCCTCATGATGAAATCGATACGCTATTATCTGGCTTTCGCCGCGTTTATCGCGCTCTACTATGTTATTCCTGTCAATAGCCGTCTGCTCTGGCAGCCGGATGAAACGCGCTATGCCGAAATAAGTCGGGAGATGCTGGCGTCTGGCGACTGGATCGTGCCGCATTTTCTGGGATTACGTTATTTTGAAAAACCGATAGCCGGTTACTGGATAAACAGTCTGGGTCAGTGGCTTTTTGGCGCTACCAATTTTGGCGTGCGGGCTGGCGCTATTTTAACGACATTGCTGGCCGCAGCGCTGGTGGCGTGGCTGACGTTCCGCTTATGGCGGGATAAACGTACCGCGTTGCTCGCCTCCGTTATCTTTCTCTCCCTCTTTGCCGTTTACAGTATCGGGACGTATGCGGTACTCGACCCGATGATCGCGCTTTGGCTTACGGCCGGGATGTGTTGTTTCTGGCAGGGGATGCAGGCCACGACCCGAACGGGCAAGATTGGGATGTTTTTGCTACTGGGCGCAACCTGCGGTCTGGGTGTATTAACTAAAGGCTTCCTCGCCCTGGCCGTACCGGTAGTGAGCGTGCTGCCGTGGGTCATTGTCCAGAAACGCTGGAAGGACTTTTTGCTATACGGCTGGCTGGCGGTCTTGAGCTGCTTTGTGGTTGTCCTTCCCTGGGCGATCGCCATTGCGCGACGCGAAGCCGATTTCTGGCATTACTTTTTCTGGGTGGAGCATATCCAGCGATTCGCCATGAGCGATGCCCAGCATAAAGCCCCTTTCTGGTACTATCTGCCGGTACTGCTCGCGGGAAGTTTACCGTGGCTGGGGTTACTGCCTGGCGCGCTTAAACTGGGCTGGCGCGAGCGAAACGGCGCATTCTATTTGCTCGGATGGACGATCATGCCGCTTCTCTTTTTCAGCATTGCGAAAGGGAAACTGCCCACCTATGTTCTTTCCTGTTTCGCACCAATAGCGATACTCATGGCGCGCTTTGTCCTGCATAACGTAAAAGAAGGCGTCGCCGCGCTACGTGTCAACGGCGGGATCAACCTGGTGTTCGGGTTAGTCGGGATCGTCGCGGCGTTTGTCGTCTCCTCATGGGGCCCGCTGAAATCGCCGGTGTGGACACATATCGAAACCTATAAAGTGTTTTGCGTCTGGGGCGTCTTTACTGTTTGGGCGTTTGTGGGCTGGTATAGCCTCTGTCATAGCCAAAAATACCTATTACCCGCGTTTTGTCCGCTGGGACTGGCGCTGCTGTTCGGCTTTTCCATCCCCGACAGGGTGATGGAGTCCAAACAGCCACAGTTTTTTGTCGAAATGACCCAGGCGCCTTTGGCATCAAGCCGCTATATTCTTGCCGACAACGTCGGCGTCGCCGCCGGGCTGGCCTGGAGTCTGAAACGAGACGATATTATGCTCTACGGACACGCGGGCGAACTCAGGTATGGTCTTAGCTATCCTGATGTGCAGGATAAATTCGTTAAAGCCGACGATTTTAACGCCTGGCTCAACCAGCATCGTCAGGAGGGCATTATTACGCTAGTACTTTCAATAGCCAAAGATGAAGACATCAGCGCTCTTTCCCTTCCCCCTGCGGACAATATTGATTATCAGGGGCGTCTGGTGTTAATTCAGTATCGGCCTAAATGATCGGCGTCGTTCTGGTGCTTGCCAGTCTGCTCAGCGTTGGCGGTCAGCTCTGCCAGAAGCAAGCGACACGGCCATTGACGACAGGCGGACGCCGCCGCCACCTGATGCTATGGCTGGGCCTGGCGCTGGTATGCATGGGTGCAGCGATGGTGCTGTGGCTGCTGGTGCTACAAACCCTGCCGGTGGGAATTGCTTACCCGATGTTGAGTCTGAATTTTGTCTGGATCACGTTAGCGGCATGGAAAATCTGGCATGAACAGGTTCCGCCCCGCCACTGGTTGGGCGTCGCATTGATTATCAGCGGCATTATCATTCTGGGGAGTGCGGCATAATGGGCGTAATGTGGGGACTGATAAGCGTTGCGATTGCCTCCCTCGCCCAGTTGAGTTTAGGATTCGCCATGATGCGGCTGCCATCGATAGCGCATCCGCTGGCGTTTATTTCCGGACTGGGCGCATTTAATGCCGCGACCCTGGCGCTATTCGCCGGTTTGGCGGGGTATCTGGTTTCCGTCTTCTGCTGGCATAAGACATTACACACGCTCGCGCTCAGCAAAGCCTATGCGCTGCTGAGTCTCAGCTATGTGCTTGTCTGGGTAGCCTCAATGCTGTTACCCGGTTTGCAAGGCGCTTTCAGCCTGAAAGCGATGCTCGGCGTATTGTGTATTATGGCGGGGGTAATGCTGATTTTTCTGCCCGCCAGATCATGAAGGCTTGCGCGTCAACCGCTGCCATTCGTCGCAGGAATAACAGCGTGCATCAACGATTTTTAAGGTCTGGTGTTTTTCCCGATTAATACAATACTGCGCATCCTGTAAAGGCGACAGGATATCGCCGGGACTCAGTAATATCATGGAATTCGCCTCGGCGATCATTTTTAGCGAACCGCCGCTATCGCACAGCACCAGAACATGGCACGCCCTCTTTTTGACATAATGCGATTTCTTAACCAACCATTCCATAGCGCCCCCGTTTCACGCTTATTGTTCATAACACGTTACACATCAACGGATAAACAAAACGGCAATAGCGATGGAATGGTTGTATATTAACCTAACATTAATTTTTACAGTTCTCACACACCCACTGCTGGAGCGCACGGCGAGATATTTTAATCCCTCCGTTTTTCAGTTCTGAAGGCAACGTCAACCAGCGAACCGGCTGCTGAAAACGCGCCAGCTTATCGCGAACCCATTCAGCGAGGTTCACGTCTCCGGCCTGCGATGCATACTCCACAACCGCAACGGGACGATGACCAAACTCTTTATCTTCTACCGGCACGACGAAGGCTTGTTGCACCAGCGGATGCGCGTTAATAACGCGTTCGACTTCCTCCGGCTGAATGCCTTCGCCGCCGCTAAAGAACAGGTTGTCCAGCCGCCCGGCGATGGTTAGCCTGCCGTGGTTCAGCTCGCCGCGATCGCGCGTGGCAAACCAACCCTCGTCATTAACCAGCGGGATCAGTTTGCCATCACGCCAGTAACCTTCCGCCATACTGGCGGCGCGCAGCCAGACTTCATTATCGACGATTCTGATCTCTCTGCAGGGAAGCGGCGCGCCCACATCATCCGAACCATCGGCCTCTTTGGCGCATACCGTAGACGCGAACTCCGTGAGCCCATACCCGCACCAGCAGCGAATCCCTTGTTTGCTGGCCTGGTCGGTGAGTTCAACCGGAATCACCGCGCCGCCGAGCAAAACGGCTTTCAGCGTCACCGCCGCCCGATTCGCCAGCAGCCGCCATAGCTGCGTCGGCACCAGCGAAGCATGAGTACACCCTGCCAGCATCTGCTCCAGCGGTTGCTTATCGCGTACCGTCATGCGCGCCCCGGCGAAGAGCCAACGCCACATAATACCCTGCCCGGATACATGAAACAGCGGCAGCGATAGCAGCCAGTCATCCTGAGGGCCAAACGGCATTAGCGAAAGCACCCCCTGCGCGCTGGCAAGATGCGCCTGGCACGTATGTACAGCCGCTTTTGGCAATCCTGTGGAACCCGATGTCAGCGTCATAGAAACCAGACGCTGCGGTTGCCAGGCCACGGCATACGCCGCTGTGCTCTTTTGTATCTGCAACGCGGTTAACCCGGAAAATACGTTTTCGCCTTCCAGTGTCAGCGCAAAACGCAGCGTTAACTCCGGTAACAGCGCCTCCAGCAACGTCTGGGGCAACTGCGGGTTGACGGGCAGAACCCGCGCGCCGCACTGCATCAGCGCAAGCCATGCCAACAGAGTGCGCGGCTGATTCCCGGCGCGCAGCAGGACACCGTCGCCCTCCCGTACGCCCTGCGCGGCAAACCCATCCGCCAGCGCATCAATACGCTCACAGAGGGCGCGCCAGCTTAGCACTTCATCGTTCAGGCGCAGAGCGGGCGCCTGACTGCGAACCTGACGCCAGTGGCGCCACGGCCAGTCCGTGAATGTCATAACAGTCGTTCCAGCTCATCACGCTTCAGACAAGGCGACGCGCTACCGGGCCAGGGGCGAACCTGTTGCGCCTGCATCAGATGCAAGGTATCCAGTCCAGGCAGCGTTCCCGGCGTCAACCAGGCGGCAATCCGCGCCAGTTGCGTCAGGCCGAGGCTGGACTCGATCGAAGAGCTGATGACCGCCGTCAGTCCCAACGCATGGGCGGCCGCGACGTGCTCACGCACTTTATCAAGCGATCCGGTCAGCGTAGGTTTGATAACCACAGCCTTGACGCCCTCTTCGGCTTCAAAGGTGAAATCCGCTTCGCGCAGACTTTCGTCCCAGGCAATCGCGATGCCGGTTTCACGGGCAAAGGCGCGGGAATCATCCCGCGTCTTACACGGTTCTTCGAGAAAGGCGATACGAGCGCGGTAGTCTGGATTAACATACTTTGCGAACTGTTGGGCTTTTAGCGGCGTCCAGGCGCGATTTGCATCCAGACGCAGATGCAGATCCGGGATCGCCTCCAGCAGCAAATTAACCACCATGCCGTCACGTACCGCTTCATAGAGACCCACTTTGACCTTAGCGATTTTCTCGCCGGGCATATCGGCAAGCCGTAGCACCAAATCGTCAGGATCGCCAGTGCATAACGGCGCAGCGCGATAGTCCGCCGCCTCCGGCAAGACGCCAGTCAGTTCCGCCAGCGCGCAGCTTGCGCCAAACGCGACCGAAGGCATCTCCGGTAATCCCTCGCTCCCCAGAAGCCAGTCGTTCACCCATGTTAGTAGCGCCGTCTGCGCCTCTTCCCACGTTTCCTGACTGAAGCCCGGCAGCGGGGAGATCTCTCCCCACCCTTCACGCTCGCCGTCACGCAGACAAACATACAGCCCGTCGCGAGTTTTTAACCGCCTGTCGCGCAGAACCACCCCCGCGTCCATGGGGATCTGCCAGCGGTATACCTGCGCGCTACGCATTATGGGTTCCGTTTGAATTTGCTGAAGTCAGGCTGACGCTTCTGGTTAAAGGCGTTACGGCCTTCCTGCCCTTCTTCCGTCATGTAGAACAGCATGGTAGCGTTGCCCGCCAGCTCCTGCAGCCCGGCCTGACCGTCACAATCGGCATTCAGCGCGGCTTTCAGGCAACGCAGCGCCATCGGACTGTTTTGCAACATTTCGCGGCACCAGCGCACGGTCTCTTTTTCCAGATCCGCCAGCGGAACAACGGTGTTAACCAGCCCCATGTCCAGCGCCTGTTGCGCATCGTACTGGCGGCACAGGAACCAGATTTCACGCGCTTTCTTCTGACCAACGATACGCGCCATATACGAAGCGCCCCAGCCGCCGTCAAAGGAGCCGACTTTCGGACCGGTCTGGCCGAAGATGGCGTTTTCCGCCGCGATGGTCAGGTCGCACATCATGTGCAGCACATGACCACCGCCGATGGAGTAACCCGCGACCATCGCGACAACCGGTTTTGGACAGGTGCGAATCTGGCGCTGGAAATCCAGCACGTTCAGGTGATGCACGCCGGAGTCATCCTGATAACCGCCGTAATCGCCGCGCACCTTCTGGTCGCCGCCCGCGCAAAATGCTTTATCGCCTTCGCCGGTCAGAATAATCACGCCCACGTTGTCGTCGTAACGGGCATCCGCCAGCGCCTGAATCATCTCTTTGACGGTCAACGGACGAAATGCATTGCGCACCTGCGGACGATTAATGGTGATTTTTGCAATACCGTCGGTGGATTTTTCATAACGAATGTCGGTGTAACCCTCCGAGCAGTCGTGCCATTCTACCGGTGCGTAAAGCATTGTTTCATCAGGATAGATCATAGTGTGTCCTTTAGTCAGAGACGCAGAATCTGAGCCAGACTGTCTACCACGCCAGCGGGGTTTTCCCGATGCGCGTTGTGTCCGGCGTTACGAATAACATGGCATGTCGCCGCCACTTCCTGCGCCAGGGCGCGGAATTTGCTGTCGCGTTCGCCACATAAATAATAAAACGGAAATGCCAGCGCGTTGAGCGCCTCGCGTAAATCCGGCTGGGCGGCAAGCGATGTCGCCTCCAGCATCGCAGCCAGCGTTTCGCCGTTATTCTGGCTACGCAGCACCGTCAGCGCCTGCCTTTGCTGCGCCGTCAGCGAGGCGAACACCGGCTGCTGATACCAGTCGTGAAAAACCTCAGTCAGGGGTTCACGACGAAAACGCTCTGCCCAGCGCCCGTCGGACAATCGTCTTTCAGCGCGCGCCTGTTCATTTTGCAGCCCCGGATGACCGCCTTCGACCACCAGGCCGCACAGGCCTGGTATTCCCTGGCAGGCTGCCATCATCGCCACCCGGCCGCCAAGAGAGTATCCCACCAACCAAAACTTTAGTATGTTGTAACTAATTAACGTAGCGCGCAGTAATCTGATGACATCGGCAAATCCGCCGACCGGAATAGCCGCAGATCCGCCATGTCCCGGTAAGTCAATATAGAGCCGCGAACAGCCGTGAAACTGTTCGCCAACCGGCTGCCATTCACGGCAATCGCCAGAAAAACCGTGCAGGAAAACCAGCGAGGGCGCCCCAGGCTGTCCGGGCATGTGCTGCGCGTGCAACATCATAGATGGCTTACCTGAGCCAAAAGTTGCTGCAACGTCTGCGCGCCGTCCGTATCGTTTACCACCAGCTCAATCACCGTCGTCGCCGGGGTTCGCCACGCGCCAGCCAGCGCAGACTCCAGTTCTTCCCAGTTTTCCGGGCGATGATAGCGCAGGTTAAACATGGCGGCCGCATGGTCAAAATGGACGTTTTGCGGCATCAAATAAAAGCGCTCACGTTTGCTTTGCGGCGTCGGCAGCAGGGAAAAGATCTGCCCGCCGTTATTGTTGACCACAATCAACACAAACGGCGCGGATACCTGACGTAGTAATGCCAGCGCGTTAAGATCGTACAGCGCGGATAAATCGCCGACGATAGCCAGCGTCGATTTGGCGCTGGCGCGCTGCACGCCCGCCGCCGTGGAAAGCAGGCCGTCAATGCCGCTTGCCCCGCGATTGCTGTATACCGGATAGCCGGCCGGCAACTGTGACAGCGCGTCGATCAGACGTACCACCAGACTATTGCCCACGAACAATTGCCCCTGCTCCGGCAGATAGTCGCGGATACGGTGCGCCAGCTGCGCTTCGCCAAAGGTGTCTCGCTGCGCAACCACCCGTTGCCACGCCAGTTCCGCCAGACGCGGGATCTTTACACACCACGGTTTACGTTTTTCCGCCGGATGCAGTTCCAGCCAGTCGGCGATTTTCGCTACCAGTCTGCGTCCACGATGGTGCGCCGGGTCCAGACGACCTTCAATATTGTCGATTACCCAGTACTCTTCCGGCTCGCAGGTTGCCTGCCATTGCAGTAAGCGTTTTCCGGTAAGGCTACTGCCAAGCTGGACGACAATCTGCGCCTGCTGCAGTTCGGTCACCGCTTTGGCGTTGCCGAGCCACAGGTCGGCGCACGGCAGCGGCTGCCCGGTTTGCGACAATACGTCGCCAATTAATGGCCATCCCAGAGTTTGCGCCCACTGCGCCACTTTTTTGCCTTCTTCCGCGCTCATACGCCCGGCGACGACGACGCCGCGTTTTTGTCGCCAGAAGAACCAGTCGCGCTGTTTGTCGCTTTCCAGTCGACGCGCTTCGCGCAGCCAGGGTTTTTCATCCTGCCACCAGTCGCCGAGACGCTGCAGCCAGACCAGACCGGTGTCATTCATATCGCCATACAGCGGTTCGGCAAAAGGACAGTTAATGTGCAGCGCGCCCGCATGAAGCATGGCGAGCGCATTGTCGATGGTCGACACCAG
The DNA here is from genome assembly GCF_046569525.1 of Salmonella sp. 741265055_HSA. Lineage (NCBI taxonomy): Bacteria > Pseudomonadati > Pseudomonadota > Gammaproteobacteria > Enterobacterales > Enterobacteriaceae > Salmonella > Salmonella sp. 741265055_HSA. Next base: position 56,532 of record NZ_JBKFSQ010000006.1, read on the forward strand.
CCAGCGCGCCGGAATATCCTGCGTGGGACGCGGCAACGACAGCGTTTGGGAGGGGTGTGAGGCAAACATCCCCGCCTGACGGATCGCCTGGTTGGCGCCGCAGTCAATCAGCTCCGGCGGGCGATCGGCGGTAAGTAAAATGAGCTTCTCGCCCGTCAGACCCGCCTCAATCAGCGCCGGATAAAGGTTCGCCACGGCGGTACCTGAAGTGACAATAACGGCAACCGGCTGTTGGCTGACTTTCGCCAGCCCTAACGCCAGATGACCAAGCCCACGCTCATCAAAGTGCGTATGGTGAATAAAAGCAGGATTCTCTGCCGCCGCCAACGTGAGCGGCGTGGAACGGGAGCCAGGGGCGATACAAACATGCCTGACGCCATGACGGGTTAAGGCTTCCAGGATGACCGCCGCCCAGCGCCGGTTAAATGCACTTACTGACATGAGTTTGTCCGGTATCAATCATTGGGACTAAGTATAAAGAGCCGCAAAAATGGATTATTGATATGGGTCGGGAATATGTGACTCATTACACATCCATCTGCAATAAGGTACGTAACCCGGCCGCTTTATTATCTATTTCCTGCCATTCCTGTTCCGGATCGGAGCCGCGGACGATTCCCGCGCCGGCATACAATCGCACCACATTGGCCGTCACTTTGGCTGAACGTAATGTCACGCAAAACTCACTTTGCCGCGTGGAGAGATAGCCTGCCGACCCGGCATACCATTCACGTTCGAACGGCTCATGTTGTTCTATAAAACAACGCGCGGGTTCACGAGGGATCCCGGCGACCGCCGCGGTAGGCTGTAACTGGTGCAGGCAGAGCGTGTCGTCCGCCTGATTAAGCGCCGTCCAGATACAGCGGCGCAAATGCTGTACCTTGCGCAGTCTGAGCACCTGCGGCGGCAGCACATCCAGCGAGTGGGTGCAATTTTGCAGTCGCTGGCAGATGTCTTCGACAACCAGCATATTTTCTCGCTGGTTTTTATCGTCTTTCATTAACCATTCGCCAAGCTGCCAGGCTTTATGGTTATCCGGATGGTTCGCCACCGTCCCGGCCAGCGCTTCGGTACGTAGCGCCGTTTCACGCCGCCGCCAGAGCCGCTCCGGCGATGATCCCAGAAAGGCGGTATCGGCGGAAAAGGCCATAAAAAAGTGGTAGCAGTTGAGATTTAAACGACGACTGGACGCCATCATCGCGGCGGCATTGACCGAACGGGAGAATTTTAAGTCGGTGGCCCGCGCCAGCACAACTTTATCAAACGCCTCTTGCGCAATGGTGTGGGTGGCCTGCTGAATCAACTTCACCCAACCGTCTTTGTCCGGCCAGTGCTGCTCGCTCGTGAGCGAAAGGCGCAGCGCCGGAACAGGCTTAATACCGACCAGAGAAGCAAGAAACGCTTTCGCCTGGCGCGCATCATCGCGTAGCGAAACGTCACTGTGCAGATGTAAGCGTAAGGTCGCCGTACCCCCGCTACGTCGCCACTCCAGCCTCGGCAGCAATAAGTAGCCCTCTTTCGGCTCGAACGCATTCAGACCCCAAATACGCAGGTCAGGCTGCGCGTGCTGACGTAAAAACCGTTGCGCCAGATCGAGCGATGAAAAGACGGTGATTGCCCCGAGAACGGCAGCTTCTTCGTCGCCATTGCGCTGTTGCCAGTAGAATTGCGGAAAGGATGACTGGCTGGCCAGCCAGCTCAATGCATCGAAGGCATCGTTTAAAGGGAAAGGCGCATCGAAAACGCAAAGCCCTGGCGTCGCCGGTATCTCTTGCGATAGCTGACGCGTCAGATTTTCCAGCGCAGTAGTAATAGAATGCACGCGGACCCTCCCTGTTAAAAACCCCACATTATACGGGGTACTGCCCTAAAAAAGCAGTACCTCATTTAGGGAGGGTTGCAATTCTGTTCAGTGGGAGGGATTTAGCGCCGCGCCAACAGCAGTCCAAGTACCAGTCCTACCGCCGCGCCTACGCCAATACCCTGCCAGGGTTTTTCATGAACGTAGTCATCCGCTTTATAAACGGCCTGCTTTGCCCGGTAATAATAGCTATCCGACGCATGGCTTACGCGGTTTTTCACCTCTTCCAGCGCTTGTTCCGCGCGGGCTTTCAGCTCAATGTATTTTTGATCGGCGGGATCGCCTGAGGAACGTAAAATCTCTTCCAGCGTTTCGCTGAGCAAAGTCAGATCATCATCAACACGTGATTCACCAAATTGATATGACATTCTCATTCTCCGTTGTGTTAACACCTGCTCCTAACTATAGTCAACGGTTTCGGTTTATGCCTGATGAACCTCCCGCGCCATTCCCCGGTGCGGAATGCCGTCTTCATCATAAACATCGGTGACGGGAATAAAACCGAACTGCGCATAAAAAGATTGCAGATGCGCCTGCGCCCCCAGATATAGCGGCTTATCCGGCCAGTGCCGCCCACAAGATTCCAGCGTTTTCGCCATTAATTGCTGGCCCAGTTTCGCCCCTCGCCAGGCATTGCTGACGATCACCCGGCCAATGACAACCGGGTCTGATTCGTTATCGCTTTTCAGAATCCTCGCATACGCCACCAGCTCATCCTGATGCCAGCCCAGAATATGCCGATTGTCACCGACTAAATCATCGCCATCCACATCCAGGTAAGGACAGCGCTGTTCTACCACAAAGACCGCGCAGCGCAATTTGAGTAACGCGTAAAGTTGAGGAACGGTAAGTTCGCTATGGTGGAGATCCTGCCAGTCAATCATGATGCGCTCCTGTGTTGTGGTAATCTTGGGTTAAACGATAACCAAACGTGTATGGACAAGATGGAATTAATTTTTTTAGGTACGTCCGCAGGCGTTCCCACGCGCTCACGCAATGTAACGGCAATTTTATTACATCTGCAACATCCAACGCAGCCGGGAGTATGGCTTTTTGATTGCGGCGAAGGGACACAGCATCAAATGCTTAATACCGCGTTTCATCCCGGTAAGCTTGAGCGCATTTTTATCAGCCATCTTCACGGAGATCATCTGTTTGGCCTGCCGGGTCTGCTATGCAGCCGGTCGATGGCGGGGAATCCCCATCCGCTAACCGTATACGGACCTCAAGGCGTGCGTGAGTTTATTGCAACCACACTGCGCCTTAGCGGTTCATGGACCGATTTTCCGTTGCAAATTGAAGAAATTAGCGCAGGCGATATTCTTGACGATGGTCTGCGTAAAGTGACCGCGTTCAGGCTGGAGCATCCACTGGAGTGCTACGGATATCGCGTTGTTGAACATGACAAGCCTGGCGCGCTGAATGCCAGGGCGTTAAAAGCCGCAGGCGTTACGCCCGGCCCGCTGTTTCAGGCGTTGAAGGCAGGAAAAACCGTCACGCTTGCCGATGGAAGGCAGATCAATGGCGCCGACTACCTTGCTCCCGCCGTGGCTGGGAAATCAGTGGCGATTTTCGGCGATACCGCGCCCTGCGAGGCCGCCCTCGCGCTGGCGCAAGGTGTGGATGTGATGGTCCATGAAACCACGCTGGATACGTCAATGGAGGAGAAAGCCAACGCTCGCGGACACAGCTCCACCCGTCAAACCGCGACGCTGGCGCGGGAAGCTGCCGTCGGTCGGCTGATCATGACCCATATTAGCTCACGCTATGACGATAAAGGCTGTCAGCGCTTACTGGCGGAATGCCGCGCTATTTTCCCGGCGACGGAACTGGCTTACGATTTTTCTATTTTCCCGGTTTAGCGCTCCATTTTTTGTCCTCATTGCCGATAACACTAAAAAAGGCAGGCTTTCATAATGAGGTGAGGATGGACAATTTTCAGAAAGATATTGATGACAGGGCCAATTTAACCCTGTCCAACCGTTTTGAACTGCTGTTATTCCGTCTTGGTACATCGCTGCATGAACAGAAGTCAGAGCTGTTCGGCATCAATGTATTTAAGCTGCGCGAAATCGTACCAATGCCCGCCTTTACGCGCCCGGCAGGCATGAAAGCGCCGCTATTGGGCATGGTCAATATTCGGGATCAGGTCATTCCGGTGATTGATTTGCCAGCGGTAGCGGGCTGCAAGCCGGAAACCGGGCTGAATATTTTGCTGATCACCGAATATGCGCGCAGCGTACAGGCATTTGCCGTCGAGTCGGTGGAAAATATTATGCGTCTTGACTGGAAGCAGGTACATACCGCCGAGAAAGCCGTCAACGGACGTTATATTACCAGTATTGCCTGCCTGGACGAGGACAAAGAAACCAATAATCTGGCGCTGGTGCTTGATGTCGAACAGATCCTTTATGATATTGTCCCCTCCAGCCACGATCTGCGCGCCACCAATCTGAAGACCAATAAATTTTATATTACCCCTGGCGCGGTAGCCATTGTGGCGGAAGACTCCAAAGTCGCCCGCGCGATGCTGGAAAAAGGGCTGAACGCGATGGGAATTCCGCACCAGATGCATGTAACCGGCAAGGATGCATGGGAGAGAATCCAGCAACTGGCGCAGGAAGCGGAGGCCGAAGGTAAGCCAATTAGCGAGAAAATCGCGCTGGTCCTGACAGATCTTGAGATGCCGGAGATGGATGGCTTTACGTTAACACGTAAAATTAAAACCGATGAACGGCTGAAAAAGATCCCGGTCGTTATTCACTCTTCCCTTTCCGGCAGCGCCAACGAAGATCATGTGCGTAAGGTGAAGGCCGACGGCTACGTCGCCAAGTTTGAAATCAATGAACTCTCTTCAGTGATACAGGAAGTGATGGAGCGCGCGGCGCAAAACATCAGCGGCCCGTTGGTAAGCCGGCAGTTGCTAAGTTAAATTCCGGTCGCTGAGACCTTACCTGCCGGATGGCGGCGCAAGCGCCTTATCCGGCCTACAATCCATAGTTATTTCAACGCATTACATCAGGTAATAAAAAACCCGCTTCGTGAAGCGGGTTTTTCGTTTTTACTTATTGCTTACATCAACGGCGTCGCTAACTGTACAAGGCTAATCAGCGGCTGCGGCCAGACGCCCAGTACCAACACCAGCAACGCGGAGATCAGCACCACGATACCGCCTGCGCTGTACTGCCAGTTTGTCGGCGCATCGCGTCCCGGTTGCTGCGGCGCGTGCAGGTAGAGACTCACCGCAACACGCAGGTAGTAGTACAAACCAATCGCGGAACCCACCACCACGGCGGCGACCAGCCACCACAGGCTGGCCTGAACGCCGACCGCCAGCACGTAGAATTTGCCGATAAAGCCCAGCGTCATCGGGATACCTGCCAGCGACAGCATCATCACCGTCATCACCGCGGCAAGAACCGGACGGTGCCAGAACAGACCACGGTAAGAGTACAGAGAATCCGCATCCGGGCCGCGGAACGGGCTGGACATCAGGCTGACCACGCCAAACGCGCCGAGGCTGCTGAACAGATAACCGGCCAGGTAAACGCCAACCGCTTCCATCGACATCTCGCCGCTCTGCAGGGCAATCAGCGCCACCAGCAGATAGCCGAGGTGAGAGATAGAAGAGTAACCGAGCAGACGTTTGATGTTGGTCTGGCTCAGCGCCATCAGGTTACCGAAGATGATAGAGGCAAAGGCGATAATGCCCAGCACCACGCGTACCGCTTCGCTGTCGCCTACCGGCGCATAGAGGAACAGACGCATCACCACGCCGAAGATAGCAATTTTGCTCGCCGTCGCCAGGAAGGTGGAAACCGGCGCAGGCGCGCCCTGGTAAACGTCTGGCGTCCACAGGTGGAACGGCACCAGAGAGAGTTTAAAGCCCAGACCAACAATCATCAGGCCAAAGCCCGCCAGCAGCAACGGCTCGTGCAGCATACCATCGCCGAGGCTCTTACCGAGCGCTTCGAAAGACAGGTTGCCGGACTGCGCATAGACCAGCGCCATCCCGAACAGCAGGAAAGACGAGGCGGCGGCGGAGAGGATGGTGTATTTGATACTGGCTTCCAGCGAGCGTTTCTGGCGGAAAGCATAACCAATCAGGCCGAACAGCGGCAGCGAGATCAGTTCAATACCGAGGAACAGCGCCGCCAGGTGGTTGGCGTTCGCCAGCAGAATTCCGCCCAGGCTGGCGATTAACACCAGCAGGTAGAACTCTTCCTGGTTATCGTTATAGCCTTCCAGCCACGGGTAGGCAAAGGTGCAGGTGGCGAGGCTCGCCAGCAGCACCAGCCCGGTGTAGAGCATCGCAAAGCCGTCAACGCGCATCAGCGGCGTGACGTCCATTGCCCCGGCCTGGCCGACAAACCAAAGCGAAACCAGAGCAGCGTTAAGCCCAATGACCGACAGCGTGGCATTGAGGAAGTGATTGCGTCGCCACGCAATGGAGAGCATCACAACCACCACCGTCAAGCCGACGATCAGCAGCGGTAGCAGCGCAATCAGGTGTTGTGGAGTTATTGTCATGGCGATTTACGGCCTTGTAGTAGTAACAGAATTAACAAACCACTGCTGGATGTTGCTCATCGCAGAATGCGAGGTATCCAGAATCGGCTGCGGATAGAAGCCAAGCAGTACCAGAAGCACCACCAGCAACAGAATGATAAACAGCTCGCGCAGCGACATCCCTGGCAGTTCCTGGCTGGCAATCTGGCTCTTCGCTTTACCAAAGTAAGCGCGATGCAGCATCGCCAGCGAGTATACAGAGGCGAATACCAACCCAAAGGTGGAGATCACGGTAATCATCGGCACCACCTGGTAGCTGCCGAACAGAATCATAAATTCGCCGACAAAGTTACCGGTGCCCGGCATCCCGAGCGTCGCCACCGCAAAGAACATGGACAGCGCAGGCAACCATTTCATTTTGCCCCACAGGCCGCCCATCATACGCATGTCACGCGTATGCAGACGTTCGTACAACTGGCCACACAGAATGAACAGACCGGCTGCGGACAAACCGTGCGCAATCATCTGAATCACCGCGCCCTGGTACGCCAGTTGGCTGCCGGTGTAGATAGCGATCAGCACGAAGCCCATATGCGAAACGGAGGTATAAGCAATCAGGCGCTTGATGTCGTATTGGGTAAAGGCCATCCACGCGCCGTAGAAAATGCCGATAACGCCCAGCCACATGGCGATGGGCGCAAACTCCGCCGACGCGTTCGGGAACAATGGCAGGGAGAAACGCAGCAGACCGTAAGCGGCGGTTTTCAGCAAGATACCGGCCAGGTCGACGGAACCGGCGGTCGGCGCCTGGGAGTGCGCATCCGGTAGCCAGCCGTGCAGCGGCACCACCGGCATTTTCACCGCGAAGGCAATGAAGAAGCCCAGCATCAGCAGATATTCCACACCGTGGGACATCGGCGTGTTCAGCAGCTCTTCATAGTTGAAGGTCCACACGCCGGTCGCGTTGTAGTGCACAAAGACCAGCGCCAGGATGGCAATCAGCATCACCAGACCACTCGCCTGGGTGTAGATGAAGAACTTGGTCGCCGCCGTGATACGCGTTTTCCCGTCAGAAGCTTTGTGGCCCCACAGCGCTATCAGGAAGTACATCGGCACCAGCATCATTTCCCAGAAGAAGAAGAACAGGAACATGTCGATAGCCAGGAACACGCCGATAACGCCGCCCAAGATCCACATCAGGTTCAGGTGGAAGAAGCCCTGATATTTTTCGATTTCTCGCCAGGAGCAAAGCACCGCCAGAACGCCGAGCAGGCCGGTCAGCACCACCATTAGCAGCGACAGTCCGTCGAGCGCCAGATGGATAGAGATGCCAAAACGCGGGATCCACGGCAGGACAAATTCAGATTGCCACTGTGGAATACCGGCGGATTGCGTCAGTGAATAGCCGCCCTGCAACCACAATTGCAGACCGAGCGCCAGCGTCAGTCCCATGGTAATCAGCGCTATCCAGCGCGGCACCTTCACGCCAAAGCGTTCAGTCTGCCAGCACAGAAAGCCGCCGATAAAGGGAATCAATATTAGCCAGGGTAGTAACATGGCGATTTTTATTCCTTTTTAAGGCCTCTGACAGAGGCCTGATTTTCAACGAATTTGGATAAAATTCACTTTACGATCAACGCAGTACCATCAGCAGCGCCAGCACCACAACCGCGCCGATGCTCATGGATGCCACATACCAGCGCAAATAACCGTTCTCGCTCAGTACCAGGCCTTTGCCTGCAAAACGGGAAAGGATAGCCGGAATGTTCATCAACGCATTAAGCGGATCGCGCTTCAGCAGCCAGGCGATACCGAGGAATGGCTTGACGAATACTTTGTCGTACAGCCAGTCAAAGCCCCAGGCGTTATACCACCAGGTCCCCAGCAGACGGCCCGGCGCGCTGTTGGCGATCGACGTCACCAGCGTGCGTTTACCCAGCCACAGCCATGCGGCAATCAGGATGCCGGCAATCGCCACTACGCCAGAGGTAATTTCCAGGGTCAACACACGACCATGCGCCAGTTCAGTTGTCTGCGGCAGCACCCCCTGCAATGGCGGCACAATCAGCGCGCCAACAAAGGTAGACAGAATCATCAGGACAATCAGCGGCAGATGGTGGGTAATCCCCTTCCCTGCATGAGCATGAATTTGTTCTTTACCGTGGAATACGATGAAAATCATCCGGAAGGTGTACAGCGAGGTCATAAACGCGCCGACCAGACCCGCCACCATCAGATTGATATGACCGTTCGCCATCGCCCCGGCCAGGATCTCATCCTTACTGAAGAAGCCCGCAGTGACCAGCGGCAGCGCCGACAGCGCCGCGCCCCCCACCAGGAAGCAGGCATACACCAGTGGAATCGACTTACGCAGACCGCCCATCTTAAAGATGTTCTGTTCATGATGACAGGCCAGAATCACCGAGCCGGATGCCAGGAACAGCAGCGCTTTAAAGAAGGCGTGGGTCATCAGGTGGAAAATCGCCGCATCCCACGCCTGCACGCCCAGTGCCAGGAACATGTAGCCAATCTGGCTCATGGTGGAATAGGCCAGCACGCGTTTGATGTCGGTCTGCACCAGCGCGGCGAAACCTGCCATTACCAGCGTAATCGCCCCGATAATGCCCACCAGATGCAGAATTTCCGGGGTCATCAGGAACAGGCCATGCGTGCGTGCAATCAGGTAGACACCGGCGGTCACCATGGTGGCGGCGTGGATCAGCGCGGAGACCGGCGTCGGGCCGGCCATCGCGTCGGCAAGCCAGGTCTGCAACGGAAGCTGCGCAGATTTACCGACCGCGCCGCCCAGCAGCATCAGCGTCGCCCACATCAGCATGTTGTTGCCGTCAGCAAAGTGCGCTGGCGCCAGCTCGACCATTTCGCGGAAGTTCAGCGTGCCCAGTTCGTTGTAGAGGATGAACAGCGCGAAGGCGAGGAACACGTCACCGACACGGGTCACCACGAAGGCTTTCATTGCCGCCGCGCCATTCTTCGGATCGCTGTAATAGAAGCCGATCAACAGATAAGAGCACAGGCCCACGCCTTCCCAGCCGAGGTACATCAGCAGCAGGTTATCGGACAGCACCAGAACCACCATGCTGGCGATAAACAGGTTGGTATAAGCGAAGAAGCGGGAGTAGCCCTCTTCCCCACGCATGTACCAGGAGGCGAACATGTGGATCAGGAAGCCGACGCCGGTGACCACAGAGAGCATGGTCAGCGACAGGCCGTCCAGCACCAGGTTAAAACCGATGTTGAAGTTACCGACCGACATCCACGTCCACAGCGGCTGGCTGAACGCCTGTTTGCCGTTGGCGAAGAAATCCATCCCGACAAACGCTGTCACCAACGCCGCCAGACCAACGGAGCCCACGCCAATGGTCGCGGAGAGATTTTCCGACCAGCGTCCGCGAGAGAACGCCAGCAGTACAAAGCCAATCAATGGCAGAATAATGGTTAAGGCAAGCATGTTCATCCACGCATCTCACTTACTGAATCGATGTTCAGGTTCTGGCGACGGCGATGGAGTTGCAGCAACAGCGCAAGTCCAATACTCGCTTCCGCAGCCGCAAGGCTGATGGCGAGAATGTACATCACCTGACCATCGGTCTGGCCCCAGTAGCTCCCGGCGACCACAAAGGCCAGCGCGGAGGCGTTAATCATGATTTCCAGCCCGATCAGCATAAACAGCAGATTGCGGCGGATAACCAGACCGGTTAAACCCAGGACGAATAAAATCGCAGCGAGGATCAGTCCGTGTGTTAAGGGGATCATGCGCGCTCCTCCGTTTTTCTTTTCGCGCGGTCATCGGCGCGGTTGCTTAGCACTTCGCCCGCACGCTCTTCACGACCGACGTGGAACGCCACCACCAGGCCTGCCAACAGCAGCATAGATGCCAGTTCGACCGCCAGAACATAAGGCCCGAACAGCGTAATGCCCACCGCTTTTGCGCTAATCGGCGTGCCGTCGATGCCCTGGTCGTTAACGCCCAGAATGGCGTACACAATGACCGCCAGCATAATGGCCGACAAAACCGCCGGACCAATCCACACCTGCGGCTTCAGCCACTGGCGTTCCTGTTCGATTTCGCTGCCGCCGAGGTTGAGCATCATCACCACGAACACAAACAGCACCATGATGGCGCCTGCGTAGACGATAATTTCCAGCGCACCGGCAAAATAAGCGCCCAGCGAAAAGAACACCCCGGAAATCGCCAGTAGCGATATCACCAGATACAACAGCGCGTGTACCGGATTGGTATGGGTGATCACTCGCAGGGTCGCGAGGATGGCTATCAGGCCACAGATATAAAAAGCGAATTCCATTGCCCTCTCCTTACGGTAACAGGCTCTTGACGTCGATAGGCTTGGCTTCGTTCTCTGCTTCGCCTTTATCTTTGCCGTCGATTGCCATACCCGCCATCCGGTAGAAGTTATATTCCGGGTATTTGCCCGGACCGGAAATCAGCAGATCCTCTTTTTCGTACACCAGATCCTGACGTTTGTATTCGCCCAGTTCGAAGTCCGGGGTCAACTGAATCGCCGTGGTCGGGCACGCTTCTTCGCACAGGCCGCAGAAGATGCAGCGTGAGAAGTTAATGCGGAAAAATTCCGGATACCAGCGGCCATCTTTGGTCTCCGCTTTTTGCAGAGAGATACAGCCTACCGGACAGGCTACCGCACACAGGTTACAGGCAACGCAGCGCTCTTCACCGTCCGGGTCGCGCGTGAGCACGATACGGCCACGGTAACGGGGCGGTAAATAGACCGGCTCTTCCGGATACATCCGCGTTTCGCGTTTGGCGAACGCATGCAGGCCGATCATCCAGATACTACGTACCTGAGTGCCGAAACCTACTAATAATTCTTTTAAGGTCATGGTCTTTGTGTCCCTTATTGCGCCTGCCACAGAATGACAGCCGCCGTTACCAGCAAGTTGATGAGCGTCAGCGGCAGGCAAACTTTCCAGCCGAAGGACATTACCTGGTCATAACGCGGACGCGGTAACGACGCACGAATCAAAATGAACATCATCATGAAGAACGCGGTTTTCAGCGCGAACCAGACGAATGGCGGTAAGAACGGGCCATGCCAGCCACCGAAGAACAGCGTTACCATCAGCGCGGAAACGGTGACGATACCGATGTACTCCCCCACGAAGAACAGACCGAATTTCATCCCGGAATATTCGATGTGGTAACCGTCCGCCAGTTCCTGCTCGGCTTCCGGCTGGTCAAACGGGTGACGGTGACAGACCGCTACGCCCGCGATGGCGAAAGTAACAAACCCAAAGAATTGCGGAATCACGTTCCACAGATGCGCCTGGTTATTGACGATATCGGTCATATTAAATGAACCGGCCTGCGCCACCACGCCCATCAGGGAAAGACCAAGGAACACTTCGTAGCTCACCGTCTGGGCAGACGCGCGCATCGCGCCCAGCAGCGAGTATTTGTTGTTGCTCGACCAACCGGCGAATAACACCGCATAAACCGCCAGACCGGCCATCATCAGGAAGAACAGAATCCCGATGTTTAAATCGGCCACCACCCAATTAGGGCTAACCGGCACAATGGCGAAGGAGAGCAGCAGCGAAGTAAACGCGATCATCGGCGCCAGGGTAAAGATGACGCGATCCGAGAATTTCGGGATCCAGTCTTCTTTAAAGAACATCTTGATCATATCCGCGACCAGCTGGAGCGAGCCGCCCCAGCCAACGCGGTTTGGTCCATAACGGTTCTGGAACAGACCCAGCAGACGACGTTCGCCAAAGCTCATGAAGGCCCCGCAGGTGACGACCACCAGCAGAATCACCACCGCTTTGAGAATGCTCAGCAGGATCTCAATCAGATCCGGTGTAATCCAACTCATTGTTGCGCCTCCCGCAGATCCTCAAGACGCGCGCCAGCCAGAACCGGCGCGATGCCAGGCATACCCATCGGCAGCCCTACCTGCCCTGCCGCTAACCCTTCAGAGATTTCAACCGGCAGCGTCACCGTATTGCCATCGTAGCTAAAGGAGACGCGCGTCCCGGCATTGACGCCCAACTTCGCGGCATCCGCCGGGTTAAGTTTGATATACGGCTGCGGCATACGGCTCTGGAAGACCGGAGAACGCTGAGACAATTCGTCGCTGCCAAACAGGTGGTAATACGGCGCAATACGCCACTGACCGTCCTGCGCCTGGAAGCTTGCCGGCACGGTAGTGAAATAATCCAGACCGCCCTCAGTCGCTTCAATCAAACGCACGCCCGGATCGCCGTGACGCAGTTTGCCGCCCACTTCATCCTGGAATTTGTTCCACGCCTGCGGGGAGTTCCAGCCCGGCGCCCAGGCGAACGGAATTTCAGATCGCGGGGCAGTCGGTTGGTTATTCCCTTCCATTGAGAAGGCGAACATGGTGTCTTTATCCTGCGGCTGACGTGGTTCATGCACGCTGATATTGGCGCGCATCGCCGTACGACCGCTGTAACGATGCGGTTCGCGCGCCAGCTTCTGCCCACGAATGCGGAAGGTCGCATCCGGCGCGGCGTCTTTAATGCCGGCAAATTGCGGCATGGCGGCAATGACCGCGTCGATCACGTGGTCAAGCTGTGTCCAGTCCACTTCGCGGTTTTCGACGGTGCTGTGCAGCGAATGCAGCCAGCGCCAGCTTTCCAGCATAATCGTCTTGTTATCGTAGTAGGCCGGATCATAAACCTGGAAGAAGCGCTGCGCGCGGCCTTCGTTGTTGATGACCGTACCATCGCTTTCGGCGAAGCTTGCCGCGGAAAGCACCAGATGCGCGTTTTCCATAATCGCCGTGCGCTGATGGTCAACCACCATCACCAGCGGCGCTTTGGCGAGCGCAGCGTTCACGCGCGTAGCGCTTGCATGACGGTGGAGATCGTTTTCCAGCACCACCACCGCGTCCGCGTTGCCGGTTTCCAGCTCGCCCAACGCATCGTCAAGCGAACCGCCGCCCATCATACCCAGCCCCATGCTGTTCACGGAGCGGGCAATCATAGTAATACCGACGTCGGCGCCACGGCCTTTCAGCGCTTTCGCCACGTTGGCGGCCGCCTGAATCACCTCACTGCTACCGGCGTTAGTGCCGGAGATAATCAGCGGTTTTTTCGCGCCGGCCAACGCCTGCACAATGACATCAATTTTGTTTTGTAAGTCGCTGTCGATACCGTCAACCGCAGGCGCTGTATTGTCCAGCGCATGGGCAATCGCAAAGCCCAGGCGCGCCTGATCTTCCACCGGCGCGCGATAGGTCCAGGCGGCGATATCATCCAGACGGGTGTCGTCCACGTTGGTCACGAACAGCGGATGTTTGGCACGCTGGCCGATGTTAAGGATGGCCGCAATCTGCCAGTCGGCTACTTTCTGCGCCGCCGCCATTTCACGCGCTTTACCTTTCACCGCCTGGCGTACCGCCAGCGCAACGCGCGCGCCGGTCTGGGTAACGTCTTCGCCCAGTACCAGTACCGCGTCATAAGATTCGATCTCCCGCAGCGCCGGGGTGTAAATTCCGCCTTCACGCAACACTTTCAGCGCCAGTTGCAGACGCTCCTGCTCGCCGCGCGCGATACCGGTGTAGAAGTTTTCCGCACCAACCAGCTCACGCAGCGCAAAGTTGCTCTCAATGCTGGCGCGTGGCGAACCGATACCGATCACTTTCTTCGACTGGCGCAGAATATCCGCCGCGCCCTGCATCGCCTGCTCGGCGTTGAGAGTAATAAAGTCGTCGCCACGGCGCTGAACCGGCTGACGCGGACGGTCTTTCAGGTTCACATAGCCATAGCCGAAACGACCGCGGTCGCAGAGGAAGTAGTGGTTAACGGTACCGTTGTAACGGTTTTCGATACGGCGCAGTTCGCCATAGCGCTCGCCCGGGCTGATGTTACAGCCGATGGAACACTGCTGGCAGATGCTCGGCGCAAACTGCATGTCCCATTTACGGTTGTAACGCTCGGAGTGCGTTTTATCGGTGAAGACGCCGGTCGGGCAAATCTCGACCAGGTTACCGGAGAATTCGCTTTCCAGCGTACCGTCTTCCGGACGCCCGAAGTAGACGTTGTCATGCGCGCCATAGACGCCCAGATCGGTGCCGTCGGCATAATCTTTGTAGTAACGCACACAACGGTAGCAGGCGATGCAGCGGTTCATTTCGTGAGAGATGAACGGCCCCAGATCCTGGTTGCGGTGGGTACGTTTGGTGAAACGGTAGCGACGGAAACTGTGACCCGTCATCACGGTCATATCCTGAAGATGGCAGTTGCCGCCCTCTTCACAGACCGGACAGTCGTGCGGGTGGTTAGTCATCAGCCACTCCACCACGCTTTCACGGAACTGTTTCGCTTCTTCGTCGTCAATAGAGATAAAGGTACCGTCGGTGGCTGGCGTCATACAGGACATCACCAGGCGACCACGCGTATCTTCCGCGTTTTGGTATTGCTTCACCGCACACTGGCGGCAAGCACCGACGCTTCCCAGCGCCGGGTGCCAGCAAAAATACGGAATATCAAGGCCCAGGGACAGACATGCCTGTAGCAGGTTGTCCGCGCCGTTGACCTCGTATTCTTTGCCGTCTACATGAATCGTAGCCATTAGCATGCTTCCAAATTAAAAATCGTTAACTCACCAGCGCTCTTTGAGCAGGTTCGGCTGAATACCATTGATTAAATGGGTATTACTGAACGGCTGCTTGATGCCAGCTTCGAATTCTTCGCGGAAATACTTAATTGCGCTTTGCAGTGGCTCAACCGCGCCCGGCGCATGCGCGCAGAAGGTTTTACCCGGTCCGAGGAAACGACACAGTTGCTCAAGTGTCTCGATATCCCCCGGCTGGCCTTCGCCACGCTCCAGCGCGCGCAGAATTTTCACGCTCCACGGCAACCCGTCGCGGCATGGCGTACACCAGCCGCAGGATTCGCGGGCAAAGAACTCTTCCAGGTTACGCACCAGCGATACCATGCCGATTTCGTGGTCTACCGCCATCGCCAGCGCGGTGCCCAGACGGCTGCCTGCTTTACCGATGCTTTCGAACTCCATCGGCAGGTCAAGATGCGCCTCGGTCAGGAAGTCGGTTCCCGCCCCGCCCGGCTGCCAGGCTTTGAATTTCAGGCCATCGCGCATACCGCCCGCGTAGTCTTCGAGGATCTCGCGCGCGGTGGTGCCGAACGGTAATTCCCACAGGCCCGGATTCTTCACGCGGCCCGAGAAGCCCATCAGCTTGGTACCCGCATCTTTGCTTTTCGAGATGTTCTGGTACCACTCCACGCCGTTGGCGAGGATTGCCGGGACGTTGCACAACGTTTCGACGTTATTCACACAGGTCGGCTTGCCCCATACGCCGGAGGTCGCCGGGAAGGGCGGCTTGGAGCGCGGGTTCGCGCGGCGGCCTTCGAGGGAGTTAATCAGCGCCGTTTCTTCACCACAGATGTAACGCCCTGCCCCGGTGTGGACAAACAGTTCAAAGTCGAACCCGGTGCCCATGATATTTTTGCCAAGCAGCCCGGCCTCGGTTGCTTCAGCAATCGCACGGCGCAGATGTACAGCCGCTTCGATATATTCGCCGCGCAGGAAGATGTAACCACGATACGCTTTCAGCGCGAACGCAGAGATGAGCATGCCTTCCACCAGCAGGTGCGGCAGCTGTTCCATCAGCAAACGGTCTTTATAGGTGCCCGGTTCCATTTCATCGGCGTTACACAGCAGGTAACGGATGTTCATGGATTCATCTTTCGGCATCAGGCTCCACTTGAGACCGGTGGAAAAGCCCGCGCCGCCGCGCCCTTTCAGACCGGCGTCTTTTACCTGGCTGACGATTTCATCCGGAGACAGGCCGGTCAGCGCCTTACGCGCGCCTTCGTAGCCGTTTTTGCTACGATATTCATCCAGCCAGACCGGCTGTTTGTCATCGCGCAGACGCCAGGTCAGCGGATGGGTTTCGGGAGTACGGATAACGTTTTTCATTTATACCGCTCCAGTAGTTCAGGAATGGCTTCCGGGGTCAGATGGCTGTGAGTATCCTCATCAATCATCATGTTCGGCCCTTTATCGCAATTCCCCAGGCAGCAGGTCGGCAGCAGCGTAAAGCGACCATCAAAGGTCGTCTGCCCCGGTTTGATGTTGAGATTTTTTTCCAGCGCGGCCTGAATCCCCTGATAGCCGGTGATATGGCACACCACGCTGTCGCAGTAGCGAATCACGTGGCGACCGACCGGCTGACGGAAGATCTGGCTGTAGAATGTGGCGACGCCTTCGACGTCGCTCGCCGGAATACCCAGCACATCGGCAATAGCGTAGATCGCGCCGTCCGGCACCCAGCCACGCTGCTTCTGAACGATTTTCAGCGCTTCAATGGACGCCGCACGCGGGTCTTCGTAGTGGTGCTTCTCGTGCTCTATCGCTTCACGCTCTGCCGCACTCAGCTCAAAAGCCTCGGTTTGTGGTTGTTGATTCTCGTGCATAATTAGCGGTCCACGTCTGACATAACAAAATCAATACTACCCAGATAGACGATAAGGTCTGATACCAGGCTGCCACGGATCGCCGCCGGAATCTGCTGCAGGTGCGCATAGCTCGGGGTACGGATACGGGTGCGGTAGCTCATGGTGCTGCCGTCGCTGGTCAGGTAGTAACTGTTAATCCCCTTCGTCGCTTCCACCATCTGGAAGGACTCCTGCGCCGGCATCACCGGGCCCCAGGAGACCTGCAGGAAGTGGGTGATCAGGGTTTCGATATGTTGCAGCGTGCGCTCTTTCGGCGGCGGCGTGGTCAGCGGGTGATCCGCTTTGAACGGCCCTTCCGGCATGTTATCGAGGCACTGCTGAAGAATGCGCAGACTCTGGCGCAGCTCTTCTACTTTCAGCATCACGCGGGTGTAGCAGTCAGAAACGCCACCGCCGGTCGGGATTTCGAAGTCGAAGTTTTCGTAGCCAGAATAAGGACGCCATTTACGCACGTCGAAGTCGATCCCGGTGGCACGCAGGCCAGCACCGGTGGTGCCCCACTCCAGCGCTTCTTTCGCGCCGTAAGCGGCAACGCCCTGCGAACGCCCTTTCAGAATGGTGTTACGCAGCGCGGCTTTCTCGTAAGAATCCAGACGCTTCGGCATCCACTCAAGGAATTCTCGCAGCAGGCGATCCCAACCGCGCGGCAAGTCGTGCGCGACGCCGCCGATACGGAACCAGGCCGGGTGCATACGGAAACCGGTAATGGCTTCCACCAGGTCATAAATTTTCTGCCGGTCGGTAAAGGCAAAGAAGACCGGCGTCATCGCGCCGACGTCCTGAATAAAGGTCGAGATGTACAGCAGATGACTGTTAATGCGGAACAGTTCGGAGAGCATCACGCGGATGACGTTCACACGATCCGGGACGGTGATCCCTGCCAACTTTTCTACCGCCAGCACGTACGGCATTTCATTGACGCAACCACCGAGGTATTCGATACGGTCGGTATAGGGAATGTAGCTATGCCAGGACTGGCGCTCGCCCATTTTTTCGGCGCCGCGGTGGTGATAGCCGATATCCGGCACGCAGTCGACGATTTCTTCACCGTCAAGTTGCAGGATAATACGAAACGCACCGTGCGCAGACGGGTGGTTCGGGCCGAGGTTGAGGAACATAAAGTCCTCGTTGTCAGTCCCGCGCTTCATCCCCCAGTCTTCCGGCTTAAAGGTCAGCGCTTCCATTTCCAGATCCTGCTTGGCTTTGGTCAGCTCAAACGGGTCGAATTCGGTCGCGCGCGCCGGATAATCTTTACGCAGCGGATGGCCTTCCCAGGTTTGCGGCATCATGATGCGCGTCAGGTGCGGGTGGCCTTCGATATCAATACCAAACATCTCCCAGGTCTCACGCTCGTACCAGTTGGCGTTAGGGAAAAGTTTAGTGAAGGTCGGCACGCGCAGGTCGTTTTCAGACAACGCCACCTTGAGCATGATATCGCGATTACGCTCAATGGAAATCAGGTGGTAGAAAACGGAAAAATCCGCGGCGGGTAACCCGTCACGGTGCGTACGCAGGCGTTCATCCATGCCGTGTAAGTCAAACAGCATGACGTAAGGTTTCGGCAGTTTCTTTAAGAAATCGCCAACCTCCAGTAATTGTTCACGCTTGACCCAAACAACGGGGATACCGGTGCGGGTCGCCTGAACGGTAAAGGCATCCGGCCCAAAACGGTTGCGCAGTTCGCCGATAACCGGATCATCAAGATGATCGCGGGTACTCCATGCAGCGTCTTGCGCGGTTAAGTCGGTCATATTGTTCACCATTGCAAATGGTCCGTGGTGGTCGGCAGTGCTTCGCGCTATTAAAATAGTGGTTAGCGAAGTGAAGTGCTGCTGCCGACAGGCGCAAATTAAATCTCGTCCGGGGTACGCAGGTTCGTGACGGCAATACGCTCGCCGCGTTTACGTTCGCGTTCTGGCTGCATATTGGCGCGATACACGCCCTGATCGCCCACCACCCATGAGAGCGGACGGCGCTCTTTGCCAATCGATTCTTGCAGCAGCATCAACGCCT
Organism: Salmonella sp. 741265055_HSA; assembly: GCF_046569525.1. Lineage (NCBI taxonomy): Bacteria > Pseudomonadati > Pseudomonadota > Gammaproteobacteria > Enterobacterales > Enterobacteriaceae > Salmonella > Salmonella sp. 741265055_HSA. The sequence continues at coordinate 75,415 of NZ_JBKFSQ010000006.1, forward strand.
GCATATACGCTTCCGGACGCGGCGGACAGCCAGGGATATACACATCCACCGGGATGAACTTATCAACGCCCTGCACGACCGAATAAATATCGTACATGCCGCCGGAGTTGGCGCAGGCGCCCATAGAAATGACCCATTTTGGCTCCAGCATTTGGTCATACAGACGCTGAATAACCGGGGCCATTTTGGTAAAGCAGGTACCGGCCACCACCATCAGGTCAGCCTGACGTGGCGACGCACGCAGCACTTCCGCGCCGAAACGGGCAACGTCATGCACTGCGGTAAAAGAGGTCACCATCTCTACATAGCAGCAAGAAAGGCCGAAGTTGTAGGGCCAAATTGAGTTTTTACGGCCCCAGTTAACCATGTCATGCAGTTTGCCCATGAACACGTTTTTGTTAACTTCCTGCTCCAGGGGGTCAGTTACGATCTCCTGTTTTTGCAGGGGGTAACGGTCATTCTCACCGTTAGGATCTATGCGGGTGAGCGTATAATCCATCTTAATGCCTCGCGGTTAGCGTTGACGATTAGCGATACTGTTCGTTTCCGGGTTCATACGCTCGCGGCGTGAACGCGCGGGCGTCCAGTCCAACGCGCCAATACGCGCCAGATAAACCAGACCAGCCAGTAACACAAAAATAAAAATTGCAGCTTCCACAAAGCCAACCCAGCCGCTTTCGCGGATAGAAGTTGACCATGCGAACAGATACAGCGCTTCAACGTCGAAGATAACGAAGAACATGGCTACCAGGTAAAACTTGGCAGACAGGCGTAAGCGGGCGGTGCCGACCGAGTCAATACCTGATTCAAACGGAACGTTCTTGTGCCTCGCGCGTGCGCGACCGCCCAAAAACCAACCGCCTACCAGCATCAGGCAGCACAGGCCAATGGCAACGATAAGAAAGATAGCGAATGCCCAGTGATGAGCGATGACTTCAGTGGATGTTGACATACTCATTGCTTACTCATCAAAAGTAGCGCCAGTTTCTCTGCTCTTTACGGCAGATGGGCGCCACATCGATTCATGGGGAGGAATAAAAAAAACCCTACAATTACTGTAGAAAATGATAAAAACAGCTAATTGATGTGGTTTTTTACTCCTTTCTATAACCTTTTGTCAACTTTAACAAAAGTTCCTTCACATTAATTTACATCAATTCATCATCATTAACATTAAGTGCCATCCTGGAGAAAATGACTCTTCGACCAGGGGGATTTTATGTTGTTGAATCGTGTCCGTTGTGAAGCAAAAGAAATAACACACACCTATTTTGACAGGAATTTGTGAAGATGCCTCCCCCTAAATGGGAGTATTTTCTTGATCTGTGACACGCTTTTGTTAATTCACCCCCTAAAACAGCAACAATTTCTCTAGTTTTTTAACATGCAAATTCATAAAATGGATGTTCTGGTTACTTTTTACCCACATTGAACTGCGAATCGCTACTGGCTGATTTACCGCAACTTTTACAATTTGTGCGGTTAAGCGCGTACAGATGGGCACAAAAAAAGAGCCACTGAGCGTTTTTTCATCGCCAGCGGCTCTTTTTTACATTTACGACTTAGCGCCTTTTGCCTGCGAGCTACTCAAAACCCCCTTCCACCATCAGCGGATCATCTCCGCCCTCTGCAGAAAACTGGTTGTAATGCCATGGGTTTTGATAGCTTTCCATCGCATGGAAAATCACCATCGCCAGCTCGTTCTGGCTATTGGGATCGCGGCACAACAGATATTCCGTATCCGGCAAAGGCGGTAATCCGTCTGCCGCGCCCAGCACGCGAAGGTCGGGACTCATCATTTCGACAGGTCGAGCCGTTACGCCAAGACCGGCTTTAACGGCCGCGCGTACCGCCGGTAAAGTAGACGCCACATAGGCCAGCCGCCAGGGAATACCCGCTGCATTTAGCGTCTCCAGCACCATATCGCGGAATGGGCTGGGATCGTCCAGCAGGACTAATGGTACGGGCTCTCCCCTTTGCAAAACATACTCAGCCGCACAATACCAATGGGTGGGCGAGGTCCGCAAATTCAGACAGTCCAGCGAATGAGGTTGGTTAGTCGTCACCACCAAATCTACTTCCTGCGATTTAACCATGTCCACTATATAGGCGTTGCGTTTTACCCGTACATCAAGCGCGAGTTTCGGATAAACCGAGCTGATTCGGCTAAGCAAAAAAGGCAGGATAGTGTCAGCTGATTCATCAGAAGCGCCAATTGTTAACACTCCCTGAAGATTACTGAACATTAATGATGAACACGCCTCATCATTAAAACGCAGGATTTTTCTGGCGTACCCCAGAAGCTGGATACCGTGTTCGGTCAAAAGTTTGTTACGACCATGGCGGGCGAACAATTCCTTTCCCACGAGTTGCTCAAGACGCTGCATTTGCTGACTGACCGCAGACTGAGTACGACATACCGCTGCCGCCGCCGCGGCGAAGGTGTTCAGATCGGCAACGGCCACGAACGTTCTCAGCAGATCGAGATCGAGGTTAATTATCGGACGATTTGCATTTATCATAATTTTTCACTTACTGGCGGGTCATATCGGGCTGACCTGGTTAATGCTGTGCATTCAGAAACAAGCAATTCCATTTGTAATGTGCATCCTTCGCAGTACCGCCTGGTTACCCAGGTAAATGTTAGAATGTAATTGAAAATACGACCAAAACACTTCTCTTACTTACTGATATAATACCAAATGCAACCGTTCGGGATATATCGAAGAGAATGTGTCATACCTTTAGGCGTCTACAGATTTCTGCTAATGATGGACGTGTAAATCTTGTAACAGCGTCAAATAGTTTACCGAGACGCACAGATACAAAAACAATATATTGAACAATAGGTTATGTATAAAATCGCGTCATGATAATTAGCAGACAACGCAGACTACGCCCCCGTTTCGGATCATTATCTTAACCTAAAACCGCTATATTTATAAGTATTATTACGAATAATCTTAACCTGGGATAGGTTATACCAATCGGACCAGAAAGATATTATTACGACTTTAGTAAATGCTTTTTAAATATTAAATAATAATTAATTAAGATTCCCACCATTCATTAATTATACTTAACAATAGTTTCACACCCCCGCCGCCGGAAAGTTCTATACCCAAAATAATTCGAGTTGCTTAAAGGCGGCAAGGGAGTGAGTCCCCAGGAGCATAGATAACTATGTGACTGGGGTGAGTGAGCGTAGCCAACACATAAGCGACTTGAAGTATGAAGGGTATAACCTTCTCATTTTACCTTTAATACTCAGTATTTCCGAAATAGCCGACGCGACACTAATGATGAATGCTTATCTCTCATAAAACAGATAATTTCTGACAACATAAAAAACCACATTACGCGCAACCAGATAGAACAAAACACTATATGCATAAGAAAAAATAGAAAATACATCTAACCAAATGATTTTATGAAGTTTTAAACAGTACGAAAGCGCGTTAAAAATAAACAAAATCTTCTTCTGCCCACTCTTCAAAACTCACCGTCGTGGGAGTACATTGTTTCGTGCTGACTTCCACGGCAGGGAGTGGCAATAACAGCTAAAAGGTCAAGATTCATGTCCCCCATTGAAAAATCCAGCAAACTCGAAAATGTCTGTTATGACATTCGTGGCCCCGTTCTGAAAGAAGCGAAACGCCTTGAGGAAGAAGGTAATAAAGTTCTTAAACTGAATATCGGCAACCCCGCCCCCTTCGGATTCGAAGCGCCGGACGAAATTCTGGTCGATGTCATTCGTAATTTGCCGACGGCGCAAGGATATTGCGACTCGAAAGGGCTTTATTCCGCCCGTAAAGCGATTATGCAGCATTATCAGGCCCGTGGAATGCGCGATGTAACCGTGGAAGATATCTATATCGGTAACGGCGTTTCCGAGCTGATCGTTCAGGCGATGCAGGCGTTGCTTAACAGTGGCGATGAAATGCTGGTTCCCGCGCCCGATTATCCGTTATGGACAGCGGCGGTATCGCTCTCCAGCGGCAAGGCGGTACATTATCTTTGCGATGAATCTTCCGACTGGTTCCCGGACCTTGACGATATCCGCGCCAAAATCACCCCACGTACGCGTGGTATTGTCATTATTAATCCAAACAACCCTACTGGCGCCGTCTATTCTAAAGAATTGCTGATGGAAATTGTCAACATTGCGCGCGAGCATAATCTCATCATCTTCGCCGATGAAATTTATGACAAGATTCTCTATGACGATGCCGAGCATCACTCTATCGCCGCACTGGCGCCTGATCTGCTGACCATCACCTTTAATGGTTTGTCTAAAACCTATCGCGTCGCCGGCTTCCGCCAGGGCTGGATGGTGCTGAACGGGCCGAAAAAACATGCGAAGGGCTATATTGAAGGGCTGGAGATGTTAGCCTCAATGCGCCTGTGCGCCAACGTCCCGGCGCAACATGCTATTCAGACCGCGCTCGGCGGCTATCAAAGTATTAGCGAATTTATTCTGCCTGGCGGCAGACTGTATGAACAGCGTAACCGCGCCTGGGAGTTGATTAACGATATCCCCGGCGTTTCCTGCGTAAAACCGCGCGGCGCGTTGTACATGTTCCCCAGGATCGACGCTAAACGTTTTAATATTCACGATGACCAGAAGATGGTGCTGGACTTCCTGCTACAGGAAAAGGTGCTGCTGGTACAAGGTACCGCCTTTAACTGGCCGTGGCCGGATCACTTCCGCATTGTGACGCTACCGCGTGAAGATGACCTGGAGATGGCCATCAGCCGCTTTGGGCGTTTCCTCTCAGGTTACCATCAATAATCTTAAATTCAGGCTACTTCGGTAGCCTGAATTGCATCTTCATCCCCCTCCCCGCACAATGAAGTCTGCCGCAGTGAAAACAAAAGGTAATCTATGAAGCAGAGCCATTTTTTCGCCCATCTCTCCCGCATGAAGTTGATTAACCGCTGGCCGCTGATGCGTAACGTGCGTACGGAAAACGTCTCCGAACATAGTCTGCAGGTGGCGATGGTCGCCCATGCGTTGGCGGCGATAAAAAACCGCAAATTTGGCGGTCAGCTCAATGCTGAACGCATCGCGCTTCTGGCGATGTATCATGATGCCTCGGAAGTCCTGACCGGCGATCTGCCGACGCCGGTAAAATATTTTAATTCCCAGATAGCCCAGGAATATAAAGCGATCGAAAAAATCGCCCAGCAAAAGCTGGTTGCTATGGTGCCGGATGAATTACGCGATATTTTCGCACCGCTTATTGATGAGAATGCCTGGAGCGAAGAAGAACAGGCAATCGTAAAACAGGCCGATGCGCTTTGCGCCTACCTGAAATGCCTGGAGGAGCTATCGGCGGGAAATAATGAGTTTGGACTGGCAAAAACGCGGCTGGAAAAAACTCTGGAATTACGTCGCAGCCAGGAGATGGACTATTTTATGGCGGTGTTCGTGCCAAGTTTCCATCTCTCTCTTGACGAGATAAGCCAGGATTCACCACTTTAAACGGTTTTGCCGGATGGCGACGTCAACGTCTTATCCGGCCTGGACGTAGCGTGATATCCGTAGGCCTGATAAGCGTAGCGCCATCAGGCCTTTTCCTGTCTGGGGTTAAAACGGAAACAACATCGGAATCATCACAATACAGACCGCCATCACAATAAGCGTGAACGGCACACCAAGCTTCACAAAATCGCTAAAGCTATAGTTTCCCGGCCCCAGAACCAGAGTATTGACCGGCGATGAAACCGGCGTCATAAAGGCGGCGGATGCCGCCATCGCCACCGCCATCGCAAACGGATAGGGCGACACCCCCATCGATTTCGCCGCCGCCAGCGCAATCGGCGCCATCAGCACCGCCGTTGCCGTATTAGAAATGAACAGTCCTATGACGGCGCACAGCACGAACAGGCATCCCAGCATCATATACGGCCCATAGCCGCCGCCGATATCCATTAACCCTTGCACGACCAGAGAGACGCCGCCGGTTTTTTGCAACGCCAGCGCAAACGGCATCATACCCACAATCAAGATAATACTCGGCCAGTGGATCGCTTTATACGCGCTTTCAGCATCAATACAGCGAAATTTTCCCATCAGCAGGCAGGCGATAATCGCCGCGATCGGGTTGGGAATTTCATCGGTCAACATCAGCGCCACCATCAGTACCAGGCAGAAAATGGCGTGCGGTGCCTGGCTGTGCGCCGGCGAGGCTTCGCTGACCTCGACCGGCATATTCAGCACCACAAAGTCGCGGCCTTTTTGCCCCAGTTGGCTGATTAACTTCCAGTTCCCCACGACCAGAATGATATCGCCCATCAATAACGGCTCATCGGCCAGCGACCCTTCCAGCGCGACGCCGTCGCGTTTCAGGCCGACCACATTCAGCCCGTAACGTGTACGGAAGGCGATTTCACGCACCGACTTGCCTATCAGTTCAGACTCCGGAATAAGCGAAATTTCCGCCATCCCGACATCCAACGCCTGATCGGAAAAATATTCTCCACGCAATACCATCGGTTCCAGCAGTTGCTCGGCGCAGAACTCTCTGAGGTCAACCTCCGCCGCCGACATATCAATCAGCAGAACGTCGCGAGCGCGAAACTCCGATACGCCGTTCACATTGACGATAACCCGCCGAAAGCGCCGCCAGCGTTCAACACCGATGACATTGGCGCCGTAACGTTCGCGCAGTTTAAGGTCGTCCAGCCGCTGTCCCACCATTGGCGAACCGGGGCGAATCGCCAGACGACGAGCGCGCCCCGTCAGACGGTACTCGCGGATAAGATCGCGGAAAGTGCGCCGCTTACCGGCCTGTTGTCCGGGCGCATCGCCTTTTAGCATGAAGCGCATCACCAGCATATAAACAATGCCGAGCGCCAACACCACTACCCCCAGCGGCGTCACGCTAAAAAAGCTGAACCCGTGCAGGCCTTCACGCAGCAGTTCACTGTTAACCACCAGGTTCGGCGGCGTCGCCACCAGCGTCATCATTCCGCTGATAAGCCCGGCAAAACTCAGCGGCATCATCAGGCGCGAAGGCGAGGTCTGCATATGCATAGAAACGCTAAGAACAACGGGGATAAAAATCGCCACCACGCCGGTTGAACTCATGAAAGCGCCAAGTCCGGCGACGGTGATCATCAGTAAAACCAGCATCTTGATTTCACTGCTGCCCGCCATTTTAACCAGCCAGGTACCGACCACCGTCGCAACGCCGGTGCGCACGAGGCCGTCGCCAATAATAAATAAGGCGGCGATAAGAATGACATTCGGATCGCTAAAGCCGGAGAAGGCTTCCGGAAGGGTCAAGGTACCGCTAAGGACAAAAGCAACAATGACGAATAAAGCCACCGCATCCATACGTACTTTGCCCGTCGCAAACAACACGACGGCAATCGCCAGTAAAGAGAGAACCCAAATCAATTCACCGTTCACAACATATCCTTGTCAGATGAGAAGATAACGAGATTCTGCCATAAATATGCCCCGCCAAAGCGGGGCGATATCATGATCAGCGCTTTCTTAACACCACCACATCGCCGTTTGGTTGTTTAGCAACCGATAATTGCGTCAGGCTATCCAACGCAAAATCAACATCCGCCAGACGCGGCGTGTCGGCCGGCGCATTGACCGCAATGACGTGGCAGCCCGCAGCCAGTCCGGACAGCACGCCAGCCGGGGCATCTTCTACTACGACGCACTCCTGAGGGGCCAGGCCAAGCAGTTGTGCGCCCAGCAAATACGCATCCGGCTCCGGTTTGCCGCGTTTGACTCGTTCGGCGGTGACAAACACCTCTGGCGCTGGAAGGCCCGCGACCTGATGGCGCGCACGCGCGACCGGCATTGAACCGGAGGTGACGATAGCCCACGGAATGCCCGCTTTATTCAGGTGATTGAGTAAATCGACTGCCCCCGGCAGCGCGGTGATCCCTGCGGTTTCAGTGGCTTCTATTTGCTCCAGGCGCGTAAACTCAGCGGCAATTTCCGCCTCCGATTTACCCGCCATAAAATGCCGCAACGAGGTGATCGCCTGTTTGCCATGAATAAAGCCCAGCACCTCATCATGAGCAAGGTTAAAACGATCGGCCCAGCTACACCACGCGCGTTCGACGGCAGGTAATGAGTCAACCAACGTTCCATCCAGATCAAACAGAAAACCTTTACACTGCACGCGAGCCTCCTCAGGCATTAATGATTTGATTGATTTCATTCGCGCTCAGGTGGTACTGACGCGGGCAGGCATGCCAGACATTCAACATCCGCAGGTATTTTTCCCACATCGGCGTCTGGGCATTAAAGCCGTGCGTCCCGGCGTCAAAGTGAGTGTAGCGTCCTTCTATATTCACCATAAAACGGACATAGCCGAGGTAACGCGCTTCCGTCGCGGCGTCAAACCCCAGGAAGGTGACGCGACGTTCGTCGATGGCTTGCGTATCTTTAAGGTTGGTCCAGGAGACGTGCAGCGCATGGTACATCTCCATAATATCGATGATGGTACGACAGGTCTCTTCCGTCAGCTCGCCAAACTCGCGATCCAGCTCGCGCATCTGCAGGCCGTAGCCGCGTTCAATAATTGTTTGTAAGCGACGGTAACGCTCGGCGTTGGTGGGATCGAGCATCGTCATCATTTTGTACTGGTTAGACAAAATCAGACGTTGCGCGTTGGTCATTTCCATTTTGAACTCCTGTATCACGCTATAGCGATGAAAAAAAAGAAGGTATTGGTATGCCTTCTTTTATATGCGTAATCCGGGGTCAATTACAAATCATCCAGGAAAGTTTTATCCAGTTGTTTGAAGGCGCGCTTAAGCGTGTCAGCTAATGCCTGGTAATCTGGCTTTCCTTCTACCGGCGCCAGCGCTTGTCCAGCCTCCTGCAATTTACCGCGAACTTCGTAAAACCAGTTGAGGATTGAAGGCGGCAATGGCGTCACGGAACGTTTTCCTAACCACCATAATCCCTGCATGGGCAAGCTCAGGGCGAACAGAGCGGTTGCCACGGCCGGGCCTAACTGACCGCCCAGCGCTATCTGCCAGCATAATGTAAAGACGGCGACAGGCGGCATAAATCGTATGGCATAGCGCGTCATACGAATGACGCGGTTTTCGACGAAAACGGGCGCCAGCCGCTTTTCCATCGGCCACGTCTTCGCGTAGTGCTGCCCCCGGCGAAATAAGCTAAAAAAATTTACGGAGCGATTATCCGGTGTCGACATGGCCTACCTCAACTTCACATATAAAATTTAAAAAATTTGTGCAAAACAACAACTGCGAGGGACAACGTTCAAAACATTTTGTCTTCGATACCCACTATCAGGTATCCTGTGTCGGCCTGTCAAAGGCCGGTAGTTTAAAATCATTGAGTCGTCAATATTACACATAGTATGCCATTGGCTGAAAAATACGCAAAATGGCATAGACTCAAAGGTATTTCTTCCATCATGCCTAAAAAAACTCCTGCGCATGATGTTAATCATAAATGTCAGGGCTATCATGCGCTACGCTCTATGGCTCACTGACGTTTTTTTAGCCACGTATCATAAATAGGTACTTCCATGTCGAGTAAGTTAGTACTGGTTCTGAACTGCGGTAGTTCTTCACTGAAATTTGCAATTATTGATGCAGTTAATGGTGATGAATACCTTTCTGGTTTAGCCGAATGTTTCCATCTGCCAGAAGCACGCATCAAATGGAAAATGGACGGCAGTAAACAAGAAGCGGCTTTAGGTGCAGGCGCCGCTCACAGTGAAGCGCTGAACTTTATCGTTAACACTATTCTGGCACAAAAACCAGAACTGTCTGCGCAGTTAACTGCAATTGGTCACCGTATCGTACACGGCGGCGAGAAGTATACCAGCTCCGTAGTCATTGATGAGTCCGTCATTCAGGGCATCAAAGATTCCGCCTCTTTCGCACCGCTGCATAACCCGGCTCACCTGATTGGTATCGCCGAAGCGCTGAAATCTTTCCCGCAGCTGAAAGATAAAAACGTTGCAGTATTCGACACTGCCTTCCATCAGACCATGCCGGAAGAATCTTACCTGTATGCCCTGCCGTACAGCCTGTATAAAGAACACGGCGTTCGTCGCTATGGCGCACACGGCACCAGCCACTTCTATGTAACTCAGGAAGCGGCAAAAATGCTGAACAAGCCGGTAGAAGAACTGAACATTATCACCTGCCACCTGGGCAACGGCGGTTCTGTTTCCGCTATCCGTAACGGTAAATGCGTGGATACCTCTATGGGTCTGACCCCGCTGGAAGGCCTGGTCATGGGTACCCGTTCCGGCGATATCGACCCTGCGATTATCTTCCACCTGCACGACACTCTGGGCATGAGCGTGGATCAGATCAACAAAATGCTGACCAAAGAGTCCGGTCTGCTGGGTCTGACTGAAGTGACCAGCGACTGCCGTTATGTTGAAGACAACTACGCCACCAAAGAAGACGCAAAACGTGCGATGGACGTTTACTGCCACCGCCTGGCGAAGTACATCGGTTCTTACACCGCTCTGATGGACGGTCGTCTGGATGCAGTCGTGTTCACCGGCGGTATCGGTGAAAACGCCGCGATGGTGCGTGAACTGTCTCTGGGTAAATTGGGCGTGCTGGGCTTTGAAGTCGACCACGAACGTAACCTGGCAGCCCGCTTCGGCAAATCTGGTTTCATCAACAAAGAAGGTACCCGTCCGGCGGTGGTGATCCCAACCAACGAAGAACTGGTTATCGCGCAGGACGCGAGCCGTCTGACTGCCTGATTTCACACCGCCAGCCTCGCTGGCGGTGCTGTTTTGTAACCCGTCACCAAAAGACGGTAACGAAAGAGGATAAACCGTGTCCCGTATTATTATGCTGATCCCTACCGGAACCAGCGTCGGCCTGACCAGCGTCAGCCTCGGCGTCATCCGTGCTATGGAACGCAAAGGCGTTCGTCTGAGCGTCTTTAAGCCTATCGCCCAGCCTCGCGCTGGCGGCGATGCGCCTGACCAGACCACCACTATCGTTCGCGCGAACTCTACCCTGCCGGCGGCTGAACCGCTGAAGATGAGCCACGTTGAATCTCTGCTCTCCAGCAACCAGAAAGACGTGCTGATGGAAGAGATCATCGCGAACTACCATGCGAATACCAAAGACGCGGAAGTGGTGCTGGTTGAAGGTCTGGTTCCGACCCGTAAACATCAGTTCGCTCAGTCTCTGAACTATGAAATCGCGAAAACGCTGAATGCGGAAATCGTTTTTGTCATGTCTCAGGGTACCGACACGCCAGAACAGCTGAACGAGCGCATCGAACTGACGCGCAGCAGCTTCGGCGGCGCGAAAAACACCAACATCACCGGCGTTATCGTCAACAAACTGAATGCGCCGGTTGATGAACAAGGCCGTACCCGCCCGGATCTGTCGGAGATCTTTGACGACTCTTCCAAAGCGCAGGTGATCAAAATCGATCCTGCTAAACTGCAGGAATCCAGCCCGCTGCCGGTTCTGGGCGCGGTGCCGTGGAGCTTCGACCTGATTGCGACCCGCGCTATCGATATGGCGCGTCACCTGAACGCCACCATCATTAACGAAGGCGATATCAAAACCCGTCGCGTTAAATCCGTCACGTTCTGCGCGCGTAGTATTCCGCATATGCTGGAACATTTCCGCGCAGGATCGTTGTTAGTGACCTCTGCTGACCGTCCGGACGTACTGGTCGCAGCTTGCCTGGCCGCGATGAACGGCGTAGAAATCGGCGCCCTGCTGCTGACCGGCGGCTATGAAATGGACGCGCGCATTTCTAAACTGTGCGAACGCGCGTTCGCCACCGGTCTGCCGGTCTTTATGGTGAACACCAACACCTGGCAGACTTCGCTGAGCCTGCAAAGCTTCAATCTGGAAGTCCCGGTTGATGACCATGAGCGCATCGAGAAAGTTCAGGAATACGTCGCGAACTACGTTAACGCTGAGTGGATCGAGTCGCTGACCGCCACTTCCGAGCGTAGCCGTCGTCTCTCTCCGCCGGCGTTCCGCTACCAACTGACTGAGCTGGCGCGTAAAGCCGGTAAACGCGTAGTGCTGCCAGAAGGCGACGAACCGCGTACCGTCAAAGCGGCGGCAATCTGCGCTGAACGCGGCATCGCCACTTGCGTACTGCTGGGCAACCCGGATGAAATCAACCGCGTCGCGGCATCTCAGGGCGTTGAGCTGGGCGCAGGCATTGAAATCGTCGATCCGGAAGTGGTGCGTGAAAGCTATGTCGCTCGCCTGGTTGAGCTGCGTAAGAGCAAAGGCATGACCGAACCGGTAGCCCGCGAACAGCTGGAAGACAACGTGGTGCTCGGCACGCTGATGCTGGAGCAAGACGAAGTCGACGGCCTGGTTTCCGGCGCGGTTCATACCACCGCCAACACCATCCGTCCGCCGCTGCAGCTTATTAAAACGGCGCCGGGTAGCTCCCTGGTCTCTTCTGTGTTCTTTATGCTACTGCCGGAGCAGGTTTACGTTTACGGCGACTGCGCAATCAACCCAGACCCGACTGCAGAGCAGCTGGCAGAAATCGCGATTCAGTCTGCGGATTCCGCCATTGCCTTCGGCATCGAACCGCGTGTGGCAATGCTCTCCTACTCCACCGGCACCTCTGGCGCGGGCAGCGACGTAGAGAAAGTCCGTGAAGCAACCCGTCTGGCGCAGGAAAAACGTCCTGACCTGATGATCGACGGTCCGTTGCAGTACGACGCCGCGGTCATGGCTGACGTGGCGAAGTCCAAAGCGCCGAACTCGCCGGTTGCGGGTCGCGCTACCGTGTTCATTTTCCCGGATCTGAACACCGGTAACACCACCTACAAAGCGGTACAGCGTTCTGCCGACCTGATCTCCATCGGGCCGATGCTGCAGGGTATGCGCAAGCCGGTGAACGACCTGTCCCGTGGCGCGCTGGTTGACGATATCGTCTACACCATCGCCCTGACGGCGATCCAGGCTTCTCAACAGCAGCAGTAACAGTAAAAGCTAATGCCGGATGGCGGCGTGAACGCCTTGTCCGGCCTACAGGTGAAATACCGTTGTAGGCTGGACAAGACGCGTTAGCATCGCCATCCGGCATTCTGCTATTTACCCTGCAAAGCGGAATTTTTTGCTTAACTGCGCTGCATCAATGAATAACTATTCCCTTCTTCTCATACTTAGCCTCTTTGCTTTGCAACAGGGATAGTCTGTCATGTCTGTCGTTACAGAATCAAAAACAGCCAGAAAATGGGCAATGCCCGATACGCTGGTCATCATCTTTTTTGTCGCCATTTTAACCAGTATCGCCACCTGGGTCGTCCCCGTTGGGATGTTTGATAGCCAGGAAGTGCAGTATCAGGTCGATGGTCAGACAAAAACCCGCAAAGTCGTCGACCCGCACTCTTTTCGCATTGTGACCAATGAGGTCGGGGAAGCGCAGTATCATCGCGTACAATTTTTCACTACCGGCGATGAAAGACCAGGGCTGATGAATTTTCCGTTTGAAGGGTTAACATCCGGATCGAAATTCGGCACTGCCGTCGGCATCATTATGTTTATGTTGGTGATTGGCGGCGCATTCGGCATCGTGATGCGTACCGGCACCGTGGATAACGGCATTCTGGCGCTGATTCGCCACACGCGGGGCAACGAAGTCCTGTTTATTCCGGTGCTATTTGTCCTCTTTTCGTTAGGGGGTGCCGTATTTGGCATGGGCGAAGAGGCGGTCGCCTTTGCAATTATCATAGCCCCGCTGATGGTCAGGCTGGGCTATGACAGCATTACCACCGTCCTGGTGACCTATATCGCCACCCAAATTGGCTTTGCCAGTTCGTGGATGAACCCTTTCTGCGTAGTCGTCGCCCAGGGGATTGCCGGCGTGCCGGTACTTTCCGGCTCCGGGCTGCGTATTGTGGTCTGGATTGTCGCCACGCTGATTGGGCTGGTTTTTACGCTGGTCTACGCCTCACGCGTGAAAAAGAATCCGCTGCTTTCCCGTGTCCACGAATCCGATCGCTATTTCCGCGAACAGCAGGATGAAGTCGTCCAGCGCCCTTTCACCTTCGGTGACTGGCTGGTACTGCTGGTTCTGACCGGCGTAATGATTTGGGTCGTCTGGGGCGTGATTGTCCACGCCTGGTTTATTCCGGAGATCGCCAGCCAGTTTTTCACCATGGGCGTGGTGATCGGCCTCATCGGCGTTATCTTCCGCCTCAACGGTATGACGATCAACGTGATGGCGTCCTCATTCACCGAAGGGGCGAGAATGATGATCGCGCCCGCCTTGCTGGTGGGTTTTGCCAAAGGCATTCTGCTGCTGGTCGGCAACGGCGAAGCTGGGGAACCCAGCGTGCTCAATACGCTGCTTAACAGTATCGCGCATGGCATCAGCGGGCTTAATAATGCTATCGCCGCCTGGTTTATGCTGCTCTTCCAGGCGGTATTTAATTTCTTTGTCACGTCCGGTTCGGGTCAGGCGGCGTTAACCATGCCATTACTGGCGCCGCTCGGCGATCTGGTCGGCGTTAACCGTCAGGTGACTGTTCTGGCCTTCCAGTTTGGCGATGGTTTCAGCCATATTATCTATCCGACATCAGCCTCGCTGATGGCCACGCTGGGCGTATGCCGGGTCGATTTTCGCAACTGGCTGAAAGTGGGGGCGTCACTGCTGGGACTACTGTTTATTATGTCCAGCGTGGTCGTCATTGGCGCGCAGATGATGGGATATCATTGATCCAAAATGCCGGATGAGCATCAGCGCCATCCGGCAATATCTCCATGATTAAAGCAGTGATTTCGCGGCTTCTACAATCGCTGCGGCGGTGAGTCCGTACTCTTGTTGTAAGAAATCCTGCGTTCCTACCTGCCCATAACGCTCTTTGACGCCAACACGGCGCATCGGCACCGGGCAGTTTTCCACCAGCACTTCCGCCACCGCTGACCCCAGTCCATTATGGATGCTGTGGTTTTCACACGTGACGATACGCCGCGTTTTTTCCGCGTAGTTTTTCACCAACATGCGATCGATAGGCTTTAAGGTGAACATATCAATGACCGCGGCGCTCACGCCTTCCTGCTCCAGTTGGCGCGCCGCCTCCAGCGCCTCCGCCACCATAATGCCGTTGGCGATAAGCGTAATATCATCGCCCTCGCGCAGTACGTTGCCCTTGCCAATGGTAAAGGTAGAGCCTGGCGCATAGATACTTTGCGCCTGCTTACGGATGGTACGCAGCCAGTAAAAACCGTCCAGGTCCATTAGTTGGCGTAAAATATCCGCGAACATTACCGCATCCGTCACCTCCAGTACTACGGAGTGCGCCAGCCCGCGAACAATCCCCATATCTTCAAAAGACATATGGGTGCCGCCGTTATGGCACGCCGTCACTCCGGCATCGGAGGCGATCACTTTGACGTTGTTACGCTGATAATCCAGCGCCATAAAGAGCTGATCAAAACAGCGACGGCTGGCAAAAGCGGTAAAGGTATGCACAAACGGTTTGCGACCGGTCAGCGCCAGTCCCGCCGCAGTGCCAATCACATTCGCCTCCATAATACCGCAGTTAATGACATGCTGCGGGTAGTCACGCGCCACGCTGTCCATCGCCATTGAGCTCATTAAATCAGCCTCAAGCGCAATAATTGGGCTTCCGGCCTCAATCTGCCCGGCGACAAAACCGGCGTAAACTTTGCGCATTTCGATATCGTCTTTAAGCCCTGCGGGCGCAAGCTTAATCATGCATGACCTCCAGTTGATGAATGGCCTCATTGAGCGTCTGCTTCATGCCATCCGTCAGGCGTAAGTGGTGAGAATTCGCTAACTGCTCCAGGCATGGCACCCCCTGCCCTTTAATGCTGTCAAGGATCACTACCCGTGGCTGGGCATCGGCGGGCGGCACAGGCTGAACCACCGCCAGTAGTCCGGCGATATCATTGCCTTTGACGGTGACAACATCGAAACCAAACGCGCGGAATTTCCCTTCCAGATCGAATGGATTGATAATCTCCTCCAGCTCGCCGTCAAGCTGCTGTTTGTTCCAGTCAATGAAAACGGTCAGATTATTCAGGCGGTGGTGGGCAATAAACTGAAACGCCTCCCAGCACTGCCCTTCATTCAGCTCGCCATCGCCGACAATGCAAAATACCCGGTTGGGTCGCCGCGCCAGTTTATGCGACAGCGCCATTCCGCCCGCAATAGAGATGCCCTGCCCCAGTGAGCCGGTCGTGGCGTCCACGCCGCGCGTTTTTAGCCGATCCGGATGGCTGGGAAGACGGGTGCCGTTCTGGTTAAGCGTATTCAGCTCTTCGCGCGGGAAATAGCCTTTAATCGCCAGGGTACTGTACAACGCGGGGCCCGCATGGCCTTTCGACAGTACGAAGTAATCGCGTTCCGGCCAGTCCGGGTCGGCAGGGTCGATTTTCATCACCGCGCCGTACAGAACCGCCAGAGTTTCCACTACCGACATGCTGCCGCCATAGTGACCAAAGCCAAGATGGTTTAAGGATTTGAGCGTGGCGACGCGAATGTCGCGCGCCAGTTGGGTGATTTCGGTTACGTTCATTCTTTCGCTCCGCTATTTTCCTGCACTTCGGCAGTCGCTTTTTTGTTTTTGGCCAACACGTTGTACGCCACCAGTAGCGCGAATAGCGCCACCACCAGCCCCGTGATAGCCATCGGCGACAGATAACGCGCCAGGTTGCCCAGCAAAATACCGATTACGCCAAAGTCAGCATCCGAGAACGTGGTATTGGCGAAGCCGATCGCGCCGAGAACCGGCAGTAACAGCACTGGCAGGAAAGTGATTAATAGACCATTAGCAAATGCGCCGATCATCGCCCCGCGGCGACCGCCGGTGGCATTGCCAAAGACGCCTGCGGTCGCACCGGTAAAGAAGTGCGGCACAACGCCTGGCAGGATTAACACAAGCTTCATCTGTCCAAGCAGGAACAGTCCCACCAGCCCGCCGAGAAAACTGAACAGGAAGCCAATCAGTACCGCGTTAGGGGCATAGGGATACACCACCGGGCAGTCCAGCGCCGGACGCGCGTTTGGTACCAGTTTTTCTGAAAAGCCGGTAAAGGCCGGAACAATTTCCGCCAGAATCAGACGGACGCCTTGCAGAATGATGAATACGCCGGCGGCGAAGGTGATTGCCATGATGATGGCGTACACCAGATAGTTTTGCCCGCCGCTAAACGTCGCTTCGACATATTCACGCCCTGCGCTGACTGCCATGATCAGATAGATAATCATCATGGTCAGCGAAATCGAGATAGAACTGTCGCGTAAAAAACTGAGGTTTTTCGGCAGGTTCATCTCTTCCGTGGAGCGGGAGCCTTTACCACACAGGCTGCCAATCCAGCCGGAAAGCACATATCCCAGGGTACCGAAGTGACCAAACGCAATGTCATCGGTACCGGTAATCCGCCTCATATAGCGCTGGGCCAACGCCGGGAAGAAGGCCATCACCAGCCCCAGGATCAGCGATCCGGTGAAGACCAGCCCTACGCCCTCGAAACCCGCCACGGTCAGGATTACGCCAATCATACAGGCCATGTAAAAGGTGTGATGCCCGGTCAAAAAGATATATTTAAGACGCGTAAAGCGCGCCACGACAATATTGGCCACCATACCAAATGCCATAATTAACGCCGTGGACGCACCATATTTCTCCAGCGCGATTGAGACTATCGCTTCATTATTAGGAATAATGCCCTGAATATTAAAAGCGTGTTCAAACATACCCCCTAGCGGATTTAATGAACCCACCAGTACTGTTGCGCCGCCGCCAAGCACAATAAAACCCAAAATGGTTTTAATCGTGCCTTTTACCACATCGGAAAACGCTTTTTTCTGCGCCACCAGACCAATCAGCGCAATTAACCCTACAAGCACCGATGGCACTTTTAAAATATCAACAACAAAATTCAGCGTTTCAAGGATAAACATATCCACCTCGCCAGCAATAATTATTGTTTAGCGAACCATGCGCGCAGCTGCGTTTCCAGTTCGTTGATGTCGATGATGTTATTGATCACCACCAGTTGGCTTTCCGGTACGCTGGCGCTGGCCGCAATATCTTTGGCCATTACAAAAAGATCGGCGGCCCCGGGTGTGGCCGATGAGAGATCGGAGTGTTCCACTTCAGCGTCAATATTGAGTTTCTTTAATACTTTTTTAATGTTCATTTCTACCATAAAACTACTACCCAGGCCGGAACCGCAAATTGCCATGATTTTCATTATTGTCACCTTTTAAAAGTAGAGTTGGTCTGCATCACGCACGGGCGTAATGTTATTTACCGCAAGAAAATGGAATAAAATCAGAAACGGTCAATAATCGTTTTAATGTCCTCCAGGTTTTTTGCCTGATGTAATTTTTCCATATCTACATCACTGGAAAATAATTCTGCCAGCGCCGATATCATTTCGATATGACTGTGCTTATCAGGCGCCGCCAGCATAATAATGATGTCAACCGGATCGAATTCGTCTGCGCCAAATGAAACGCCGCGCTGTAGTTTCAGTAACGATAAACCTAACCCTTTCGCCCCCTCTTCCGGCCTCGCATGTGGCATCGCTAACCCTGGCGCTAATACATAATACGGCCCAAGCTTTTGGTGCTGCTGAACAATCGCCGTAATGTATTCCGGTGCGATAACACCTGCGTCCAGCAGGGGTTTGCCGCAAATTTCCAGCGCCTGCGGCCACGTTTCCACGCTCTCCTGTAGCGTGATGGTTGCGTCAGATAACCAGGTTCCCAGCATGTTATTCGCCCCCACGGTGTATGAAATTATGAACAAACTTTATTCAAGCCATTCGATATTAGCTGCGATCGTTATCACAAAGATAGCGCTACCAGCGACTATTACTCAGAATTGTGATAGCGCTATCAAATTAAAATCATGGTGTGAAATCACAGCAAAAAAGCGGATTTAAGGCGTATACTGCCAGTCATGCGAAGCAAAGAACGACAATAAAAAAGCATCTCAACATGTTGTAATGACGCAGGAATTTGTATGTCGATACCCCGTAAACGGCGCAGTACCGGTAAAGTGACTATCGCCGATGTAGCCCAACTTGCCGGTGTAGGCACGATGACCGTATCACGAGCCTTACGCACGCCGGAACAGGTCTCTGATAAACTCCGGGAAAAAATCGAAGCGGCAGTGCATGAGCTGGGCTATATGCCTAATCTCGCCGCCAGCGCGCTGGCGTCTGCCTCCTCGCACACCATCGCGATGGTCGTACCGAACCTTGCGGAAGCGGGGTGTTCTGAAATGTTCGCCGGGCTGCAACAAATTTTACAGCCCGCAGGCTACCAGATAATGCTGGCGGAATCGCAGCATCGCGTGGAACAAGAGGAGAAGCTGCTCGAAACGCTGCTGGCCTCCAACATTGCCGCGGCGATTCTGCTTAGCGTCGAACATAGCGATACCGTGCGCCAGTGGCTGAAAAATGCGTCTATTCCGGTGATGGAAATGGGCGCAATTCGCAGCGATCCTATTGATATGAATATCGGTATTGATAACGTTGCGGCAATGTATGAGCTGACGGAAATGCTGATTCAGCGCGGTTATCAGAATATCGGGCTGCTATGTGCCAATCAGGAGCAGTGGATTTTTCAGCAACATCTGCACGGCTGGTACAAAGCGATGCTTCGCCACCATATGTCGCCAAACCGGGTGATTAATGCCGCCTTGCCGCCCAATTTTTCTACCGGCGCGTCGCAACTGCCGGAGTTTTTACTGGCGTGGCCGGAGCTGGACGCGCTGGTATGCGTATCGGATGAGCTGGCCTGCGGCGCGTTATACGAGTGCCAACGACGGCGGATCAAAGTTCCGGACGATTTAGCGGTGGTCGGGTTTGGCGATAGCGATGTCAGCCGGGTCTGCCAGCCGCCGTTAACCACCATGGCCGTACCGCACCGTAAGATTGGCAGTGAAGCCGGACGGGCGCTGTTGGAAAGGTTAAATCAGGGAAACTGGAGCGATCGAAAATCCATCGCCTCCAGTTTATGTATGCGGGAAAGCTGCTAAAACGCTTATTCCGTCTCTTCCGGTTTCTCCTGGAGCGCGGCTTCGTTTTTGGCGTTGCGGGTCATCCACAGCGCCAGCGCTTTGAGCGAATCTGGCGTAAACTCATCACAGCGCGCGGTGATCTCCTCCGGAGTCAGCCAACACACTTCGCTGACTTCATCTTCCTGAAGCGCGAAAGGCCCGTGGGAAACGCAGCTAAACAGCGCGCCCCAAACCCGGCAATGTTGGTCTTCAAAGTAAAACAGACCGTGTTCGGCAAACGGCACGCCTGCAATACCCAACTCTTCTTCCGCTTCGCGGCGGGCAGATTCCAGTAGCTGCTCATCAGCCTGGACCACGCCGCCTGCGGTAGCATCTAACATACCGGGCAAAAAATCTTTTGTTTCGGTACGACGCTGCACCAGAATTTTACCCATACCATCATGAACGACGATATACGTCGCACGATGCCGTAAGCGTTGCGCACGCATCTGTTCCCGGCTGGACTGTGCAATGACTTCATTGTCTTCATTCACAATATCCACCCATTCCGTACTTGCCAAACGACGCTGTTCCACCATCAGGAAACCTTCTTATTTCTGGCGCTCTTACGGCGCATTTACGTTTGTGAGGTAAATTACGAGTTAATTGCAACCTGCGCAATGATACTTTGATCATTGAGTGCGATTACGCTCAACACATTATCATCCAGAATACCGTAGCTTGCTGCATACCCGCCTTTCGGGATGCTCACTGACCCAGGATTAAAGTGATACAGTCCTTCCTGCTGTTGCGCCACCGGCAGATGCGTATGACCATAAACCAACACATCGCCAGTATGCAGAGCGGGCAGATTCGTCGGCCCGAAGAGGTGCCCATGCGTTAAAAATAGCCGCCTCTCTTGCGTCAATATTTGCTGCCACGGCGCAGTTATCGGGAAATGCAGCAGCATCTGATCCACTTCGCTATCGCAGTTGCCGCGCACGGCAATGATTTGCGTCGCCACCGCGTTCAGGCGTTCGGCGACCTGGGCGGGCGCATAGCCTTCAGGCAGCGCATTTCGCGGCCCGTGGTTAAGGACATCGCCTAATATCACCAGCCAACGCGCGCCGCTTTGCGCGAACCGCTCAAGCACGCGTTCCGTGGCGGGTAAAGAACCATGAATGTCCGATGCGAACATCAGTTTCATCGCTCACTCCTCGTTGTGAAAAACGGCGTTATGATACTGGAATATGAATAGATTTTCAGCCTGAACGCTTCGAGGAAAGCGCAATAAAACGCTGTACGGAAGCACGCTGCCACTGGAATGTCGCATATGCCGCCAGCGACGCCGGCACGTCATCGCCATGCAGCGCCAGACGATTGATCATCAATGCCAGATCGGTATCGGCAATGCACCATTCACCAAATAAATTTTGCGTCCCCTGCCCCAATAGCGCTTCAGCCGTCGCAAACAGTTTTGCCGCGCTGGCTTTTCCAGCCTCGCTTAGCGGCGCTTTTTTCGCCCCGGCAAACACCACGTCGGTAGGCCGTTCTTCGCGAAGCGGCAGTAAATCGCTGCGTAGCCACGCCTGAATCTGTCGCGCGCGGGCGCGTTTTTGTAAATCGTGCGGGTAGATACGCTCCCACTGCGGCGGCGCGAAACGCTCCTCCAGGTATTCCGCAATAGCGGACGACTCGCTCAACTCAAAATTGTCGGCCTCAAGCACCGGTACGCGCTGCGTCAGCGCATATCCCCGCCAGCCAGGTTGCAGATGTTCTCCCTGGTCCAGATCGCGGGTTTTCAGAGTAAAGGAAAGCCCTTTTTCTTGTAATGCCACCCAGGCGGACAAGACGTAGGGAGAGAAAAAGTTCGCATCCGACCACAGCACAATAACAGGCTTACTCATAATGTCCTCTTGAGGGCGTATTAGGTTTCTTCCCAAAATATAGCGTCTTTCGCCTGCTGTCACCTGATGAAAACTCACACACATCAGGAGGCTTTCTATACTTAATTCAGCCCAGACTCTTTACGCATATGCAGGAGCCAAAATGATTGACCTTTACTACGCCCCCACGCCCAACGGGCATAAAATAACGCTGTTTCTGGAAGAGGCGGAGCTGGCGTATCGTTTGCTAAAAGTGGATATCAGCAAGGGCAATCAGTTTCGCCCTGATTTTTTGGCTATCTCTCCCAATAATAAAATTCCTGCCATCGTCGATCACGCCCCGGCAGACGGCGGACAACCGCTTAGTCTTTTTGAATCCGGCGAAATTCTTCTCTACCTGGCGGAAAAAAGCGGCAAACTGCTTAGCGGGGAGCTGCGTGAACGCCATACCACGCTGCAATGGCTGTTCTGGCAGGTCGGCGGGTTAGGGCCGATGCTGGGCCAGAATCACCACTTTAACCACTTTGCGCCGCAGGCCATCCCCTATGCGATTGAACGCTATCAAGTTGAAACGCAACGCTTATACAACGTCCTGAATAAACGCCTGGAAACCTCCCCGTGGCTGGGCGGCGACCACTACAGTATTGCGGATATCGCCAGTTGGCCGTGGGTTAACGCACATCAGCGTCAGCGAATCGATCTTGATACCTACCCGGCGGTGTATAACTGGTTTGAACGCATTCGCACGCGTCCTGCGACAGCGCGCGCACTGTTACAAGCGCAACTGCACTGTAACAGTGCGAAAGCGTAACGCGGTGGCATACATCATGTATGATGTAGAGGTGTATACACGGAAAAAACCTGCGTCCGGCACCCTTATTCGTATTAAAAACCTGACATTAGGGAAGAGAAAATCCTCCCTACTCTGGAGGTCATATGCAGATTCTGATTACCGGCGGTACGGGCCTGATAGGGCGTCATCTCATTCCCCGGCTGTTAACACTGGGGCATCAGGTGACGGTCGTTACGCGCAATCCCGATAACGCGCGTCAGATTCTCGATTCCAGAGTGACATTATGGAAAGGGCTGGCGGAACGTGAGCACCTCAATGAGATTGATGCCATCATCAATCTGGCGGGCGAACCGATTGCCGACAAGCGCTGGACGTCGCAACAAAAAGAACGGTTGTGCCAAAGCCGCTGGGCTATCACGCAAAAGTTGGTGGATTTAATTCATGCCAGCGCAACGCCGCCCTCGGTGTTGATATCCGGCTCCGCCACGGGCTATTACGGCGATCTGGGCGACGTTGTCGTCACTGAAGATGAGCCGCCGCACAACGAATTTACGCATAAACTTTGCGCCCGTTGGGAACAGATTGCCTGTCGTGCGCAGAGCGACCAGACCCGCGTCTGCCTGCTGCGTACCGGCGTTGTCCTGGCGCCGCAAGGCGGGATTCTGGGGAAAATGGTTCCGCCGTTTCGCCTCGGACTCGGCGGTCCGGTGGGTAATGGTCGGCAATATCTGGCCTGGATTCACATCGACGATATGGTCAACGGCATTCTGTGGCTGCTGGATAACGATCTTCGCGGTCCCTTCAATATGGTCTCGCCGTATCCCGTCCATAATGAGCATTTTGCTCATGCTCTGGGTCGCGCGCTGCGCCGTCCGGCGATTATTCGCATTCCGGCGACGGCAATTCGCTTATTGATGGGAGAGTCGTCAGTGCTGGTGCTGGGCGGTCAGCGGGCGCTGCCAAAACGGCTTGAAGCCGCCGGATTCGCATTTCGCTGGTATGATTTAGAAGAGGCGCTGGCGGATGTGATTCGCTAGTTCCCAAAGCGCCGTATCCTGCCCGGTAAGCGATGCGCCGCCGGGCTTCTTTTATTTCAGCGAGCCTTTCAGGAATTGCTGTAAACGCGGGCTTTGCGGATTGCCGAACACCTGCTCCGGATCGCCCTCTTCTTCAATTTTCCCCTGATGCAGAAAAATAACGTGCGAAGAGACATGGCGGGCGAAGCCCATTTCATGCGTGACCACCACCATCGTTTTGCCTTCTTCCGCCAGTTGTTGCATGATGCGCAACACTTCGCCGACCAGTTCAGGATCGAGCGCCGATGTGGGTTCATCGAACAGTAAAACGTCAGGTTCCATCGCCAGCGCGCGCGCAATAGAAACGCGCTGCTGTTGGCCACCGGAGAGATGGACGGGATATTTGCCCTGAGCGCGCTCATCAATCCCCACCTTCGCCAGATATTTCAACGCCCGCTCGCGCGCGTCGTGCTTGCTTAATCCCAGTACCTGAATCGGCGCTTCCATCACATTTTCCAGCACCGTCATGTGGCTCCAGAGGTTGAAGTGCTGAAACACCATCGTCAGGCGGGTACGCAACAAGCGTAGCTGATTTTTATCCGCCACTTTGAGCTGCCCGTCTTTATCGCGCACCAGATTAATGTTCTGACCGTTCACGATAATCGCGCCTTCGCTCGGTTTTTCGAGGAAGTTAATGCAGCGCAAAAAAGTGCTTTTACCGGAGCCGGACGAGCCGATAATGCTAATCACATCTCCGGCGCGGGCCTGCAGCGATACCCCTTTCAGCACTTCATGACCGCCGTAGCGTTTGTGCAAATCGATAACGTGTAATTTATTTTCTGACATCATGTTACTCGAATTATTTAGAGGACACGTGCTGCAACCAGCGTCTTTCCGCCCGGCGGAACAGGCTTATCAGGACATACGAAATGAGTAAATACAACACGGCGGCAATGCCAAACGCGGTAAACGGCTGGTAAGTCGCTGAGTTAATATCGCGGGCGATTTTCAACAAATCCGGCACCGTCGCGGTAAACGCCAGCGCCGTAGAGTGCAGCATTAAAATCACTTCGTTGCTGTAGGCAGGCAAGGCGATGCGTAATGCCGACGGCAAAATAATGCAGCGATACATTTTAAATGACGAGAAGCCATAGGCCCGTGCCGCTTCAATTTCACCGTGCGGCACCGAGCGAATCGCCCCGGCGAAAATTTCCGTGGTGTACGCGCAGGTATTCAGCGTCAGCGCCAGTACGGTACAGTTCAGTCCGCTGCGGAAAAACGCGTTAAGAAGATCGGTGCCTTTGACTATCTCCAGCGTATACATCCCCGAATAGAATACCAGTAGCTGTACGTACAGCGGCGTGCCGCGAAAAATATACGTAAACAGCCAGATGGGAAAACGGATGAATTTATTACTGGAAACGCGACCTACCGCCAGAATCACCGCCAGAAGACCGCCCATCACCACCGATGAAATTAACAGCCACAGCGTAATCGCCACGCCGGTAAAACGATAGCCATCCGTCCAAAGCAGGGATTTCCAGTACTCCTGAATGATCTCAATCACAAATCGGCCCTCTTCACGCCCACGGAATAGCGACGCTCAAGTAAGAGCAGCACACCATTGGAAACGGTGGTAAATACCAGGTAGATAAGTCCACAGACCACGGCAAAATAGAAAGGCTCCCAGGTACTTTTACCGGCAAGCTGCGTAGCTTTGACGACATCTTCCAGGCCCAGCAGCGACACCAGCGCCGTCGCTTTGAGTATCACCTGCCAGTTATTGCCGATCCCCGGCAGGGCGTAACGCATCATCGCCGGGAACATAATCCGCCGGAAGGTTTGCCCGTGGGTAAAACCAAAGGCCGTCGCCGCCTCGATATGGCCTTTCGGCACCGCCATAAACGCGCCGCGAAAGGTTTCGGTAAAATAGGCGCCGTAGATGAAACCAAGGGTGATAATACCGGCCACCATCGGATCAATATCTATCTGGTCGATACCCAGCGAATCGGTCACCACGTTAAGCGCGATTTGCAATCCGTAAAATATCAGCAGCATTAAGACCAGATCCGGCACCCCGCGAATCAGGGTGGTGTACCCTTCAAAAATAAGCCCCGTTACCCGGTTTTGCGAAAGCTTCGCCCCCGCGCCGACAAGACCGATAAGCACGGCCAGCACCACGGAACTGAGCGCCAGTTCCAGCGTGACGATCGCGCCCTGTAAAATTACGCCTGAAAACCCGTACAACATGCAGCCTGTCCTGTTGTGTGTGGTGAAGTAAGAAGCCTCTTTTGCATTTTTGCCTCACATCACGCCGGATGGCGGCTGTGCCTTGCCCGGCCTACGATGCTCCGTAGGCCTGACAAGCGCAGCGCCATCAGGCAATGCAGACAGTCAACATTCTTTGGGCTTTATCTGCACCGACGGTGATTAACCGCCATAAACATCAAAATCAAAGTACTTTTTCGCCAGCTTTTCGTAAGTACCGTCAGCACGCATTTCAGCAAAGGCTTTATTCAGCGCTTCGCGCAGCTCGTTATCTTCTTTGCGCAGCCCCATACCGGTTCCTACGCCGAATAACTTCTCATCTTTCACCGCCGGGCCGCCGAATTTATAGTCTTTTCCGACGGGCTGTTTAAGGAAACCTTCGCTGGCCGCAACCTCATCCTGGAACGCTGCATCAATACGGCCAGCCGTCAGATCGGAATAAATGTTGTCCTGCCCCTGGTAAGAGACGATCTCAATCCCTTTCGGCGCCCAGTGCTCATTGCCGAAGGTCTCCTGCGTCGTCCCCTGTAGCACGCCGACGCGCTTGCCTTTCAGCGACGCGACGGTCGGCTGAATATCAGAGTTCTTCGCCACCACCAGACGGGAATCAGCGGCGTAAAGCTTGTCGGTAAACGCGATTTCCTGCTGGCGCTTTTCAGTGATGGACAGCGAGGACATGATGGCATCAATTTTCTTCGCTTTTAAAGACGGAATCAGCGCATCCAGCGGGTTTTCCACGAACGTACACTGTGTGTCGATACGTTTGCACAGCTCTTTGGCCAGATCGATATCAAAGCCGACCAATTCACCTTGTGCATTTTTGGATTCAAACGGTGCGTATGTAGGATCGGTACCGATACGAATTTTTTGTGGAATAGCGGCAAATGCTGCGGTAGCGCTGGAAAATGCCAGCACCAGAGAAAGGGATAACGCCAGTTTTTTCATAACTATCCTCAACAGACTGTCTTTCCAGGAGATCTTTACAGATCCGATGCGACTATCGTGCCATTAATCAGGCCGACAAGGCAAAGCATTCTACCTTGTCAGCCGGTTTATTTTGCATAAAAATCGATTAAGTATGCATTTATGCGCCTGTTCCGCAACGGCTTATGCACCAAAAAGGTGCAAAACATCTATTTTGCACCGTGATAGTTCCCCAGCGCGGCGCGTTATCCCCTTCCCTCAATCGCCGTAAACATTAAAATCGAAGTACTTTTTGGCCATTTTGTCGTAAGTTCCGTCCTGGCGCAGTTCGGTCAGCGCTTTATCAAACGCGGCTTTTAGCTCGGTATCGTCTTTGCGCAGCCCAACCCCCGTCCCGTCGCCAAAATATTTTTTATCCTTCACGGAAGGACCGGCAAACGCATACTCTTTGCCCGCTGGCTGCTTCAGGAAACCTTCGCTGGCGGCGACTTCATCCTGTAATGCGGCATCCAGACGACCGGCAGTTAAATCGGAATAGATAAGATCCTGGTTGGCATAAGCCACCACATCCACACCTTTTGTGCGCCAGTTATCATTGGCGTAAGCCTCTTGCGTGGACCCTTGCAGCACGCCGACATGCTTGCCTTTCAGCGATTCCAGCGTCGGCTGAATGGGAGACCCTTTTGCCGCAATCAGGCGTGAATCCGCCGCGTAAAGTTTGTCGGAAAACGCAATTTCTTGCTGGCGTTTATCGGTGATAGAGAGCGATGAAATAATGGCATCGATCTTTTTCGCTTTTAGTGAGGGAATAAGCGCATCAAAGTCGCTGGCGACCCAGGTACATTTCACCTGCATACGCTTACACATTTCATTACCGAGATCGATATCAAAGCCAATAAACTCGCCTTTAGCATCTTTTGATGAGAAAGGCGCGTAGGTGGTATCTGTTCCAATACGAACCGTTTGCGGAAGCGCGGCGTAACTGGCCGCCGTCGCGCCCAGACCTATCAGCAAAGACAAAGCGAGAACGGTCTTCTTCATACATACCCCTCAAGTGGCGTCATTTTCTTATGTTTTACGTGGTGTTGTGTGTTTGCAGACTTTTTCATGCAGGTCTTATGCCATTTTCACGTCAGCAAAACGATTCGACGTTAAATTTGTTAATAAAACGTTGCAATATTGTCCTGATGTTGAAGATAGCAGGTATGACGGTTGAACCGCAGCGTTTCGGCGGCTTTTAACGAATTAAATGTTGAGGATATGATCGCGGTTACAAAATTGCCCTGAAACAGGGCAACAGGGACAATAATGCACGCTAAACAGACAACGCTATGCGCCCTGCCAGCGAACAAAAAGATCGTGCGGAAGGGGGATATCAAACTGATCCAGCACTCGGTTAACCGTTTGATTTATAACATCATCTAACGTCTGAGGAAGATGATAAAAAGCCGGAACCGGCGGCATAATCACCGCGCCTATCTCAGCGGCCTGGGTCATTAAACGCAAATGCCCGATATGCAGCGGCGTTTCACGCACACACAGCACCAGAGGTCGCCGCTCTTTTAATATCACATCCGCCGCGCGGGTAAGCAGTCCGTCAGTATAACTGTGGACAATCCCCGACAGCGTTTTAATCGAACAGGGCAAGATAACCATTCCCGCCGTCGGGTAAGAGCCCGAGGAAATGCTGGCGGCAATGTCGCGCGCATCGTGCGTCACATCGGCCAGCACCTGCACCTCGCGCAGCGAAAAATGGGTCTCCAGCGCCAGCGTTTGCCGGGCCGCCTGGCTCATCACCAGATGCGTTTCCACGCTATCGACATCGCGCAAAATTTGTAATAAGCGCACGCCATAAATCGCTCCGCTGGCGCCGCTAATTCCTACAATGAGTCGTTTCATGTTCTCTTACCGTTTACGAGCGCCGTTCATCCCACTGTGTTACGTAATCGGCTCAAAGTGGGTCTGAAGAGATACCATGACAAAAGAATCCCTATCATAAAAGCCAGCTCAACCAACATTATCACTACCCCTTGCTCACTAAACCAGGTGCCGACCATAATGGCAAAATTGGTGATAATGACAAATCGGGCCGTCCAGGGGAAAAGCGGCGATCGATAGCGTAGCAAATCGCTGGCGTACGTTCCATTACGCACCGATTGCCGGAAGCGATACTGGCACCATCCGATGGTTATCCATGCCAGGCAACCCACCTGCCCGGTACTGGCGATCAGATATAAATAAAATTGCTGTGCGGGAATATAGCGGGTCAGCAACGACACCAACGCCAGCAAGGCCGTGATTAAAATAGCATACACCGGCACGCCGCCGCCGTTCGTTTTACCAAAGCAGGCTGGCGCAAAGCGATCGCCTGCCATAGACCACAGCATACGCGAACTGGCGTAAATGGCCGAGTTAGCGGCAGAAATCGCGGCGGAAAAGATCACCAGCGTCATCAGCGTATCCGCCCCCGGAATACCCGCGTGGGAGAATACCCATACAAAGGGGCTTTGTCCATTTGGCGTCAGTCCATGCGGATAGACCAGCGCCAGCACCGCAATCGCCAGGCCGTAAAATAAAATGATTCTGAGACCGATCCCCAGGATCACTTTCGGTAAAATAATGTGCGGCGATTCGGTCTCCCCTGCCGCATTTCCTACCAGTTCCACCCCCTGGAAAGAGTAAATCACGATCGTCATACAGACCACAATTTGCTCCCAACCGTGGGGAAACCACATTCCGTCTGCTTTTAATGTCGGGTGCCAGTCGCTATGGCCCATTAGCGAGTAGATCATGACCCCGCCCGCGCAGATAAACAGCACGATCGCGAAAACCTTAATGGCCGAAAGCCAGTATTCGCATTCGCCAAAACTTTTTGCGGAGGTGAGATTGATGGCCGTCAGGATGAGCAGAATCGCCAGGCAGAACATATATACCGGAACCGCGGGGAAAAACTGATGAGCAATAAACCCTGCGGCAGTGAGGTCGGCTGCCAGGGAAAAGACCCAGCTAAACCAGTAAAGCCAGCCAATGGTATAGCTCCAGCAAGGTGACGGCATAAACATCAGCGCGTAATGTTGAAATGAACCGGAGTGAGGAAAGGCGCATGATAATTCGCCAAGACACATCATCGTCGCCAGCATAATGGTTCCGGCAAACAGATAGGCCAGTAAGGTTCCCGCCGGCCCGACGCTGCTTAACGGTTCGGCAATGCCGATAAATAAGCCGGTGCCAATCGTGCCGCCCAACGACATCATCAGCAGGTGCCGCT
The DNA here is from genome assembly GCF_046569525.1 of Salmonella sp. 741265055_HSA. Taxonomy (NCBI): domain Bacteria; kingdom Pseudomonadati; phylum Pseudomonadota; class Gammaproteobacteria; order Enterobacterales; family Enterobacteriaceae; genus Salmonella; species Salmonella sp. 741265055_HSA. The sequence goes on from NZ_JBKFSQ010000006.1 coordinate 105,531, forward strand.
TCTTCAGGTTACGCCGCAGACCGCCTTCAGGCTCTGCTGGCGGTGATTGTTGCAGGGTATCCATCGTTACTCCCTGTCTTTCGTGAGGTCAAAGATGCCGCCGCGACATCGCCGCGGCGGTTATGCGTTAACGCGTAAACCTCCAGGCGACGCCTTTGGTCTGGCAGGCCATTAACAGGCCCGTATAATCCAGCTCAAAGCGAACCACATCGCCTACTTTTAGCGACTGACGACAATCTTCAATATCCACCAGCGTATGATCGCTGGTTTGCCCTAAGATAGTGATAGCGTCGTCGCATGGCACACAGTTATCCGACGGCACATCCTGACGACCAAACGCCAGCAATGCGCGTCGGCGTATGCCACGATCGACAAAGGTTTTACTTTGCAAAAAGGCATCGACGCCCAGCTCCCCGACCGGGACGGTCGGTTTACTGTTCAGTTCGATGATTTCCGCTTCCAGGATATACATATCGGAACAGGCTTTATCGACCGGTTTTGCGGAGTGGTGAAATTCATTCAGGTATTTCATGTCCACATATTCAATGCCGAATTCATGCAGTCCGCCGATGCGCAGATGATTCAGCCCCTGCGGCCAGATACCTTTATCCAGCAGGTGATAGCTGGTGCAGTTTCCCGCAGAAAGCCGCCGGACAGGAATACCGCTGTCGGCTTCCAACCGGGCGGCCAGCGCCAGAAAATCCTCGCCATTTTTTACCGTTGGCAACACGGTGCCGTAACAATTAAAGTTGGTGCCCAGTCCATATAATTCCAGACCGGGCAGACCAGTAATCAGAGTCACGGTCTCAAGAATGCGTTGATATTCACCAAACCAGATACCCTCGCGTAAATCGCCCATATCCACCATCAGTAATACCTGATGCGTTTTCCCCTGGCGTTGGGCTTCTTGCGATAATGCCCGTAATACCACCGGCTCGCTATTTAAACTAATATCCGCGTAACGCACCACATCTTCGATTTCACTCAGACACGGGCTGCGTAACAGGCAGGTTGTACATCCTGTCTCGCGTATTTTTTTCAAATTATAGGTTCGTGATTCAGCAATAACGGTAATTCCGCCGTTGAACACCGCCTGCGCAGTTTCCACGCAGCCGTCAAAAACTTTATTGACAGCCATCACGTCAATACCGCTGCTTGCCAGCAGAGCTTTTTCCGTGCGGGCGTTTTCTTCCAGCTTGCGTAGATTTATTTCCAGAACTGGCATATACATTTTATTTTCCTCCCGCCATGCTTAAACGGGCATTACGTTTCTGCGCCCGATGGTAAATGTACTCCGCGACGACAACCGCCAGCACGGCTCCGCCAATAATTTTCCCGGCGTACTGGAAATATCCGCCCATATCAATTTGAGAAGGCGGAATAAATAACAGCGCAACGGCAAAGGCGATAGAAAGAAAGCCCAGCGCGGGTAAAATAGCCGGTAAAACCTTGCCCGGAATTTTAAAACTTCTTGGCGTATCCGGCTGAGTCTTACGTAAACGCCAGAACGCCGGGAACATCACCAGATAAGGAATAAAATAGGTGATGGTCGTTAGCGCCGTTAACATCCAGTAAGCCGCCGCAACGCTTGGCGAAATAAAAGTCGAAAAACACAGGACCGTGACAATAATCGCCTGTACAGTCAAGGCAAAGGCGGGCGTTTTCCACACCGGATGTAATTTGCCAATTCGGTCCCCCAGCAGATTATCTTCACGCGAGGCTTCCTGGAGCATATAAATCGGCCCCACCAGCCAGGAGTTAATTTGCCCGAGAGCGCCAAAAAACATACAGATGGCCATAACAGGAATTAACCACGGCATATGCAGCGTGTCCGCAGCAGCATGCATAGCCTGCATGACGCCTGCCACAATGTCGGTTTTCCCGGCGGGTAAAAGCGTATTTAGCGCCCAGGTGCCGACCATATAGATCCCAACGATAACGGCAGCGGAGACGGCCATCGCTCGCGGAAAATCACGCTGTGGATTACGGGTACGCCCGGCAATCATCGGGGCGACCTCCAGTCCGGCAAACGCAAACATCATGCTGGATAAGAAAACGATCGTATCCCAGTGTCCGAGATCCGGAATCCAGTTTTTCGCTGTAGTGTAGTCCGTCTGCATCTGGTGTCCGGTACATAGCCATACCACCGCCAGTAAAATGAGGATGGCGGAGGGAATAAATACGCCGCACCAGGCGCTGATGCTATTAATAATTTTTGTCCATTCCATCCCACGGATATTCATCAGCGTTAATAGCCAGAAAATTACCGCGGAACCAATACCGATAAATGCTTTATTTTCCGCCAGGCCGCCGCCGATCATATAGCCCAACGCGGTAAAGCCGAATTGCAGCATTAATGGGAAAAACAGTACGCAGGAAAAGAGAAAACAAACCACAACAATCCATGCAATACGTTTACCAAATGCCTCTTTAATCCAGACAAATATCCCGCCATCTTTCGGCCAGCCGGTTGACAGCTCGCCGCATACCATCGCTAAAGGAAAAAACAAACAGAATGCGGCGATCACCCATAACAACATGGCCGATGCCCCGTAAGGCGCCACGTTAGGGATTTGCCGCAAACTCAGAATAGCGATGACATTCATAAAGACAATGTCTTTGATGCCAAGTAAGCCAGAATTCGTGTTACTCATGGCCATCTCCTGTTATGCATTCAGGCATCACTGCCCTCTTCTTATCATCTGACGACGGGCTTCAGCATGAAACTGAAACCCAAAACAGTATTAATAAATGTCGTACTTGACCATGTCTTCGTAACTGTCTTCCCGACGAATCAGACGCGTCTCACCATTTTTATCGATCATCACCACGCCCGTGCGCGGACGGTTGTTATAAACGGTTTGACTTTCAATGGTGTATGCCCCGGCATCAAGAAACGCGACAATATCGCCAACATGAGTCTCCTTCGGCAGTAAAAACTCTTCGCCTTTCACTCCCATGTGGAAATAATCCCCGCCATCACACAGCGGCCCGGCTAATTTTATCCAGGCGTCGTGCGCTGCCGTCATGCGAGAGGCGTTATAGACATAAAAGAACCAGTCAAAATGCTGGCTGTCAGAGAGTACGCTGTAACCGGCGTCGACAAATTTCCATTCAACGTGGCATTCCACATTGCCGTTAAGATCGTAATTTGTTTTACGTTTTTCGCAGGAGACTTCCGTCAGTAAAACCGCCGCCGACCCGGTCACTTTACGTCCCGGTTCAATACATATTTCCACATCGGTACGCCATTTATGCACTTCGCGAATGACCGCATCGGCAAAATCCTGGGCGGTAATACCGGCATACATATTATCTTTTAACGGGTCGCCATTCTCGTCGTCATATTTATAGGGAACCGGAATTCCGCCGCCCACGTTGATCAAATCAAATTTAATACCGAGCACCTCTTCCAGGCGACGGGATTCATCCACCAGCACTTTAGTCGCTTTTGCGAAAGGCTCTGACTCCGGCACCTGATCGCCCACATGCATATGCAAGCCGCGCAAATGCACATAAGGCATCGCCAGAATGCGGCGGCAGGTTTCTTCCGCCTGTTCCAGGTCGAGACCTGACTTCGCATGGAAAGCGGTAACCAGTTCCGCATGCGTCGCCGAGGGAACATTCGGCTCTACACGGACGCAAACATTGGCGACTTTCTTCAGCTTGCGAGAGATGGCATCAATATGTTCCAGCTCATACAGGCTATCAACATTAATAAGATACAGATCGTTAGCGATGGCATATTCCAGATCGGCAGGCTTTTTCACCACGCCGTTGAAGACGATCTGATCGCCGCGAAAGCCTATCTCCAGACACTTGCGAACCTCATATTGTGAGTTTGCCTCCGCGCAAATTCCGGCGTCACGAATGGCTTTCAACACCCCCATGACCGAGCAGGTTTTTGACGCAAAGAAGGTTTTGGTATTTTTATGCGCCGCAAATGCCTGCTGGATTTCATGAATGTTACGAATAATCTCCGGCTCAGAAAACACATAGAACGGCGTGGGGTACTGGCGCGCCAGAGCGTCCAGATCGACCCCTTCAAAACACAAATGACCGTCTTTGTGCTGGAAACGGCGATCGCCGTTGATTACCTGCTCACGTAGCTGGTTGTAATTCTGCATAATCGAGTCAGTCATAACGCCCTCTGCTTAATGTTTATGGTAAAAATCCTCATTCTTTACAGGGATAAAGCAAAAGGCATGCCACTATTTTTTATCAAAATAATCAATTATTTATAAAAATAAGCTGTTTCTCATTTTCGTCATTGAGTTTGCTATTCATCACAACGACGAAAATTCGTCACTTTTATAATGGCAACATGAACAATAGATATGAGGAATGCATGTATGGCATCCACCAATCAGGAACTGGCCTCGGCGCTCAGGATGTTTTCCCGCTTTTTCGATTTGATTCATCAGCCGTTGGCCGTCATTAATGAGCGTGGTGAATACGTTTACTACAATCAGGAAAGCGCGGATCTGGACGGCTACAGTATTGAACGGGCAATGGGAAAACATATGCTGGATGTCTATCCGGGCATGAAAGAGACCCAAAGTACGATGCTTTCATCGTTAAAAAAAGGCGTGGAATACATTGGCCATTATCAAATTTATTACAATGCGCGAGGCCAGGCCGTTGACTATCAGCACACCACCGCGCCGCTCTATGCAAGCGATGGCGGCATGGTCGGCGTTATCGAAATCGGCAGGAATATGTCCGGCGTCAGGCGGCTCCAGGAGCAGGTGGTAGAACTGAACCAACTGCTGTATGCCGATCACCATGAGAAGCACCATGCCATTATTACCGAAAACCCGGAAATGCTCAGTAATATCGCCAAAGCCAAACGGCTGGCCGCCAGTAATATTCCGGTGACGATTGTCGGGGAGACGGGAACGGGTAAGGAGCTATTTTCCCGCCTGATCCATCAATGCAGCAAGCGGGCGAATAAACCATTTATCGCCCTGAACTGCGGCGCTCTACCGCCTACGCTTATCGAAAGTACGCTTTTCGGCACCGTGCGCGGCGCCTATACCGGCGCGGAAAATAGCCAGGGCTATCTGGAGCTGGCAAACGGGGGAACGCTCTTTCTTGATGAGCTGAACGCCATGCCGATAGAGATGCAAAGTAAGCTGCTGCGATTCTTGCAGGATAAAACCTTCTGGCGGCTCGGCGGACAACAGCAACTCCACTCTGATGTCAGGATCGTTGCCGCCATGAACGAAGCGCCCGTCAAATTAATTCAACAAGAACGTCTGCGGGCAGATCTTTTTTATCGGTTGAGCGTCGGAATGTTGACGTTACCGCCGCTGCGCGCCCGCCCGGAAGATATTCCCTTACTGGCGAATTATTTTATTGATAAATACCGTAATGACGTGCCGCAGGATATTCACGGATTAAGCGAGACGGCACGTGCTGATCTGCTCAATCACGCCTGGCCGGGTAATGTCAGAATGCTGGAAAACGCGATTGTACGCAGCATGATCATGCAGGAAAAAGATGGGCTGCTCAAACACATCATTTTTGAACAGGACGAGTTAAATTTAGGCGTACCGGAAACCGCGCCGGAAAATCCCCTTCCCTCGTCACCCGATCCGCAGTATGAAGGGTCGCTGGAGGTACGGGTTGCCAACTACGAAAGGCATTTAATAGAAACCGCGCTGGATACGCATCAGGGGAATATTGCCGCCGCAGCCCGCAGCCTTAACGTATCGCGCACCACGTTACAGTACAAAGTACAAAAATACGCTATTCGCTTCGGCGTGGTGCGTAGTTGACATCGGCCAGCGGCATCGCGCCGCTGGCAAAGCCATTATCCTTCGTTATGCATTTCCAGGTTTTCCATTTCGTTCTGGAACAGCACCGCTTTGGCGTCGTCATTACGTAATGAATCCAGGAAGTCGAGGTATTGCTGGTCTACGTCTTTGGTGACATATACCCCGTTAAATACCGAACACTCAAACTGCTGGATATCCGGATTTTCCGCGCGCACGGCTTCGATCAGATCGTTCAGATCCTGGAAGATAAGCCCGTCTGCGCCGATGATCTGACGAATCTCATCCACCTCGCGACCATGCGCGATCAGCTCATTGGCGGTCGGCATATCAATGCCATAGACGTTGGGGAAACGAATTTCCGGCGCGGCGGACGCCAGATAAACCTTCTTCGCGCCGGCTTCCCTGGCCATCTCGATGATCTGCTCTGATGTGGTGCCACGCACGATGGAATCATCCACCAGCAGGACGTTCTTATCGCGGAATTCCGCGCGATTAGCATTGAGCTTACGGCGCACGGATTTACGGCGTAGCTGTTGGCCCGGCATGATAAAGGTACGTCCCACGTAACGATTTTTGACAAATCCCTGGCGGTACGGCTTGCCGAGAATACGGGCAATTTCCAGTGCGATATCGCAGGAGGTTTCCGGGATAGGGATCACGACGTCGATGTCCAGATCTTCCCATTCACGAGCGATTTTTTCGCCAAGTTTGGTGCCCATATTCACACGAGCGCTGTAGACGGAGATCTTGTCGATAAAGGAGTCCGGACGAGCAAAATAAACGTACTCAAACAGACAGGGGTTACTGACCGGGTTATCCGCGCACTGGCGCGTGAACAGTTGCCCCTTTTCGGTAATATAGATAGCTTCGCCCGGCGCAACATCGCGCAGGAATTCAAAGCCCAGCGTATCCAGCGCCACGCTTTCAGAAGCGACCATATACTCCGTACGACCATCGCCAACGTCACGCTTACCCAGCACTAACGGGCGAATGCCGTGCGGATCGCGAAAAGCCACCATGCCGTGGCCGATAATCATCGCCACGCAGGCATAGGCGCCGCGGATTTGACGGTTAGTCGCGGCAATCGCGGCAAAAATATTGTCGGCTTCCAGCGGATAGTGACGGAAGTTGTCGAGCTCGCTGGCGAAAATATTGAGCAGGATTTCGGAATCGGAGGTGGTGTTGATATGACGGCGCTTTTCTTCAAACAGCTTTTTACGTAGCTCGTGCGCGTTAGTCAGGTTGCCATTATGGGCCAACGTGATGCCATACGGCGAGTTAACATAAAAAGGTTGCGCTTCGGAAGCGCTGGAGCTGCCTGCGGTAGGGTAGCGCACATGGCCGATCCCCATGTTGCCCTGCAAACGCTGCATGTGGCGAGCTTCAAAAATATCGTTCACCAGTCCGTTTGCCTTACGCAAGCGGAAGCAGTTATTCGCATCAATGGTGATGATACCGGCAGCATCCTGACCACGATGCTGGAGCACTGTTAACGCGTCATAAATCGACTGGTTGACCGGCATAACACCGGCGATACCGACAATACCGCACATACGTCATTTTCCTCGTTAAGCCACATCTCAGAACCTGTTACGTCCTGGGCAAGAAACTCGACGAGCTTTGCAGATAGTCAAAGAACCATCTGATGATGAAGCTGAACTGCGGGATGAGCTGCGATTTGCTCCAGTCTTCGCTTTTCGACAAGCCGGTAAAGGTATCAAGGAAGAACAGAATGGCGGCGACAATCAGCGCGCCTCGCAGTGCGCCGAAACAGATCCCCAACACCCGGTCAGTTCCCGACAGGCCGGTCTTTTCTACTAGCTGACCTATCACAAAATTCACGATAGCGCCGACGATAAGCGTCGCGATAAACAGTACCGCGATAGCAATCCCATTACGAACCAGTTCGTCTTCAAAGCCCGTAAACCAGACAGACAGGTAAGTGTAGTAGTGACTGGCGACAAAGAAAGCACAACCCCACGTCACCAGCGATAACGCTTCACGAACAAAGCCGCGGATCAGGCTAACCAGACAGGAAAAAGCAATCACCGCGATAATGGCGTAATCAATCCAGACCATAGATGTCCCACGATTTTACGCCCTGTCGTCCTGTTCGGGGCGCATTCTAACAGAAAAAGAAAACGTTTGCGTAGGGATTTCCTTCCCACGCGTAAATAAAAATGGCGCTGAAAAAATATTCAACGCCATCACACTTTTTATCTCTTCGGGCACGACCAGAAGAGCTGCCATCGGCCTGATAAGCGCAGGATACCAGGTTCATTCCTTCTGCCGGATGGCGGCGTAAACGCCTTATCCAGCCTACAGAACTTCGGCGATTACCAGGTGAACACCGTAGGCCTTAACGCTGCGTAGTCGGGCAAAACGCGCCTTAGTTCGGGCTATATCCCATCACCACGCCGCTTAACCCGGAAATCTGCTTGAGCTCGCCAAGCGATCCTTTCATCTTATCTTTCGACGCATCCGGCCCGACGAGAATACGGGTTATTTTACCCTGTACCGGCGTTGAGGGTGAAGTATAAACCCGGAACCCGGCGGAACGAAGCTTGCCGACTATCTCGTTGACTTTATCCGCATTTTTCAGCGCGCCCAACTGTACGACATAGGCTTTGCCGGTCGGTGCAGGTTTATCGTCGGCGGCCGGTTTCGGCGCGGGCGTCGGCGTGGAAGCGGCGACAACCGGCTGTTGCGGTTTAGGCTTCGGCTTTTCAACCGGCTTCGGTTTAGGCGCCTCCACCGGTATCGGATCAAGCTCGACATTGTTAGACGCCATGCGCGACGGGTCCAGAGACGGCGCTGCCGCATCTCCCGCCCGCACCTCTTCAGCCGCCCCTTCCGGCGGCTGTGTCGGCAGCGCCTGCGTTGCGGCAGGCATCATATCCGGCTCATCGCGGTCGCCAGGCTTCGGTACCAGTGGAATCGCAGCAAATTCATCCTGATAATGCTTTTTCTGTCCGTCCAGCAGACCGGGAAGCACAATAACCCCCAGCGCGACTAACACAATCGTGCCGACTAAACGATTCTGAAACTTACTCGCCACCGATTCTCCCCGCGTCTATCACTTCCATAACATGTGCGACGGTGTGGAACGATCCGCACACCAGCACGGTATCTTCTGGCTGCGCCGCGTCGATAGCGGCCTGCCATGCCTGCGCGACGCTATCATAGACATTCCCTTTCCCCAGATGTTCCAGAAGTTGTTCCGCCGTCGCGCCGCGCGGCCCCTCTAACGGAGCACAATACCAGTCGTCAACCACGCTTTTCAACCAGGCTAACGTGCCGGCGATATCTTTATCATGCAGCATACCAATCACCGCAAGCACGCGCCCGCGTTTCGGCAACATTTTCAGACGACCCGTCAGGTATTCCGCCGCGTGGGGATTATGGGCGACATCAAAGATAACGCGCGGCGACTCACTCACGATTTGAAAACGTCCCGGCAAGGTAGCCTGCGCAATACCGTCGCGAATCGCCTGCTCGTCAATGTTCAACCTGCTGGCGCGCAGCGCGGCCAGGGCGGTGGCGGCATTCGGCTGGGGAACCTGCGGCAACGGCAGTCCGGCAAGCGTACCGTCGCCATCGGTAAACGCCCAGTGGGTCGCTGTCACCTCATAACGCCAGTCAACGCCGCGACGCCGCAACAGCGCGCCGGTCTCCTGAGCGACATCCGCGATGGTTGCCGGCATTTCCGGTTCGCCGACAATAGCGGGTTTTTCCGCACGAAAAATCCCGGCCTTCTCGCGGCCGATACTTTCGCGATCCGGCCCCAGCCAGTCAGTATGGTCAAGCGCGATGCTGGTAATTACCGCTACATCGGCATCCACAATGTTCGTGGCGTCCAGGCGCCCGCCCAACCCGACCTCCAGAATCACCACGTCAAGGTTAGCCTGTTTAAACAGCCACAATGCCGACAACGTACCATATTCAAAATAGGTCAATGAAATATCGCCGCGCGCCGCTTCTATTTCCGCAAAGGACGCGGTATGCGCGGATTCCGCTAATTCTTTCCCCTGCACGCGCACGCGCTCGGTGTAACGTACCAGATGAGGCGAACTATAGACGCCCACACGGTATCCCGCCGCGATTAACACCGACTCCAGCGTTCGACAGGTCGTACCTTTACCGTTGGTTCCCGCAACGGTAAAAACGAACGGCGCAGGCTTGAGGATGTCCAGACGAGCTGCCACCTGGCTTACGCGCTCAAGGCCTAAATCGATACTCTTGCTGTGCAGGTTTTCCAGATAAGAAAGCCACGAGGCCAGGGGCGACGCAGCTTGAGGTATAGATTTGTTTTTCATTGATTCCGCTGCTTCTTTACGGTGAAAAGCAAAAGGGCAGAGCCTGCGGCCCTGCCCTTTTCAGTTATCAGGCCTCAGACTCCTGATCCGGCGCCGGAGGCACCACCACGCCTTCACGCGGGGCGTCCGGGTTCGGCGCGGGCAGATTCATCAGCTTCGCCAGAATGCTCGCCAGCTTCAGGCGCATTTCCGGGCGGCGGACGATCATATCAATAGCGCCTTTTTCGATCAGGAACTCACTGCGCTGGAATCCCGGCGGCAGTTTTTCGCGAACGGTTTGTTCGATAACGCGCGGGCCGGCGAAGCCAATCAGGGCTTTTGGCTCGGCGATGTTGAGATCGCCCAGCATCGCAAAACTGGCGGAAACGCCGCCCATTGTCGGATCGGTCAATACCGAGATGTAGGGCAGACCACGTTCCTGCATTTTAGCCAGCGCCGCCGAGGTTTTCGCCATCTGCATCAGCGACATCAGCGCTTCTTGCATACGCGCGCCGCCGGAAGCAGAGAAACACACTAACGGACAGTTATCTTCCAGCGCCTGTTCAACGGCACGAACGAAGCGTGCGCCAACGACAGACCCCATTGAGCCGCCCATGAACGCGAATTCAAACGCGGCGGCGACAACCGGCATACCGTGAAGCGTCCCTTTCATGACCACCAGCGCGTCTTTCTCGCCGGTTTCTTTCTGCGCGGACGCCAGTCTGTCTTTATATTTTTTGGAGTCGCGGAACTTGAGCACGTCTTTTGGCTCCAGCTCGCTACCCAACTCCACAAGGGAACCTTCATCTAACAGGCTATGCAGGCGATTGCGCGCCGACATGCGCATATGATGGTCACACTTAGGACAGACCTCAAGATTACGTTCCAGCTCAGCGCGGTATAAAACCTGACCGCAGCTATCACACTTGGTCCACACCCCTTCAGGAATGCTTGCCTTGCGGGTGGGAGTAATGTTGCTTTTAATTCGTTCAATCCAGCTCATTGGTGACCTTTCTGCCTGAACCTTAGTCAGCTTTATTATAAGGGGCGCATAATGCCATTTTTGCCCCCAACAGACCATGAATGTTGCACATTAAAACATAACAGCCCGAAACTTTGGATAAAAAAGTGGTCGAACCGCTGAGTTACTTTCTATTTTGCGGCACGCGACGCAGCGCGCTTATGCCGGACAATCTCAATGACGCCAGGTAATATCGAAACCACGATAATCCCCACAATCAGCAGCTTAAGGTTATCCTGAATCAACGGTATCGTACCGAAGAAATAACCGGCGTAGGTAAAGAGCAGCACCCACAGCAGCGCGCCGATGACGTTATAAGCGGCAAAATGCCGATAGGACATGTGCCCCATCCCTGCCACAAACGGCGCAAAGGTTCTGACGATCGGCACGAAGCGAGCGAGAATGATAGTTTTACCGCCGTGTTTTTCATAAAACTGGTGGGTTTTATCCAGATAGCTGCGGCGGAAAATTTTCGAATTCGGATTACTGAACAGTTTTTCGCCGAACAGTCGACCAATCGTGTAATTTACCGCATCGCCGACAATTGCGGCGATCAGCATTAACGCCACCATGACATGCACATTGAGATCGTTGGTTTCCAGCGAAGCCAGCGCCCCGGCGACAAACAGCAGCGAGTCGCCCGGCAGGAACGGCGTGACGACCAGGCCGGTTTCACAAAACAGAATCAAAAACAAAATAGCGTACACCCAGACGCCGTACTCCGCGACCAGCTCCGCCAGATGCACATCGATGTGCAGAATAAAATCAATAATAAAGTAGATCAGGTCCATATTTGTCTTTGCCTTTCTACCCGACACGTTTCGGGTGTGCGATTCGGATTAGTCCGCCAGAAATAGCGGGCCCATTGGCGGTTTTGGAAGGTCAAACCGGTCAGGGTAATCCACCGCAACCAAATATAGCCCTTCCGCCTTCGCCGTTGCCGCCGCCAGCGTTCTGTCCCTGGCCGCTAACAGCTCTGCGATCCAGCTCTCCGGCTGGTTGTGAGCGCCTACTTCCAGCAGGCTGCCGACAATATTCCTGACCATATGATGAACAAAGGCATTCGCTTTGATATCGACTACCACATAAGGGCCGTGGCGGGTAACGTTGATGTGCATCACATTACGCCACGGCGTGCGCGACTGGCACTGCACCGCACGAAACGAGGTAAAATCATTTTCGCCAAGCAAACACTGCGCCGCGCGATGCATCCGCTCCGCATCCAGCGGCTCATAGTAATGCGTCACGCCTTTTGCTAACACCGCAGGACGCAGTCGATGATTGTAGATGATATAGCGATAACGGCGAGCCGTAGCGCTAAATCGCGCGTGAAAATCATCCGGTACAGTTTTCACCCAGCGCACGGCAATGTCTCCAGGTAAATTCGCATTTACCCCCAGCGTCCATGCCGCATCTTTGCGCAATACGGTCGTTTCGAAATGGACAACCTGCCCGGTGCCGTGAACGCCGGCATCGGTACGCCCGGCGCAGAACACGTTAATAGGTTCATTTGCCACCTGCGAGAGCGCTTTTTCCAGCTTTTCCTGCACGCTGCGCACTTCATTCTGACGCTGCCAGCCATAATACTTGCTGCCGTCGTACTCAATACCCAGCGCAATTTTATAGACCGGCGATGATTGCTGTCCGGACATCAGTACAGATACTCCTGCACCAGCTTCTCCGCAATTTTAACGGCCATTAGCGCGCCGCCGAAACGCACGTTGTCCGCCACTGACCAGAACTGAATTTGTTCCGGCATACCGTAATCATTATGCACACAGCCAATAGAGAGCTGTGGATTGCCGGAAGCGTCGCCCACCTGCGTCGGGTAATCCGTCTCTTCTGACAGTACGATATCTTCACCGCGGGAAAACGCCTCGCGCGCCTCTTCCGCCGCCAGCGGACGGAGCGCTTCAAAGCTCACCATCTGCGCATGGCCATAGAACACCGGCGACTGCACGACACTGGCGGAGATCATCACGCCATCGTCCTGCAAAATTTTACGCACTTCATCGACGATACGACGTTCCTGGCGCACGCTGCCTTCACGATCCGGCAGCAGCGGCAGCATATTGAACGCCAACTGGCGGCCAAAGAAATCATCTTCATCAATCGGTATGCCGTTAAGCAGCTTCGCACTCTGTCCGGCCAGCGCATCGACCGCTTTTTTCCCCTGTGCGGACGCTGATAACATACTGGTGACGGCGATACGCGACAGTCCCCCCTGATCGATTAACGGCTTGAGCGCCGCCAGCAGTTGACTGGTCAGACTATCGGCGACCGCAATCACGTTACGGTTACGGTAATCCGCCAGTACATACGGGTTAACTTCCGGCACGACCAGCGGCACATCAGGCTCCAGCGCGAACAGACCGCTGGAATCTATCACCAGGCAGCCTGCATTGGTCGCGTCGTCTATCCAGGCAGCCGATGCCTCTGCGCCGGCAACGAAAAACGCCAACTGCGCCTGCGTCCAGTCAAAGTCCGCGGCATCCTGGACAATGACCGACTTGCCACCAAAACGGAGGTGCTCGCCCGCGCTTTCATGACGCGCCAACGCATAAATTTCACCGACCGGGAACTGGCGTTCAGCCAGTGTTTCAAGCAGGGCTTCGCCTACGGCGCCCGTTGCGCCCAGAATGGCAATGTTCCAGCCTTCAGACATGGTGATTTACTCCAGAAATACATAAGCGTCCCTGTCGCATTATTCGACAGGGAGCATTAAGAAGACATTAATGTGCCGGGTGATGAACAGCGTTAAAACCTAGCTTACACAGCAAGGCGGCTGCCGTTTCGTCGTCACACATCACGTATAAAGACGACCATTCACGGCGCTCAAGATAATTTTTACGCAATTTATCAAATTCACCCGGAATTCCAGCGACTTTACGCAGCGGCGCATCGTCGCGGCGCACATCATACACCAAATGCGCCAGTCTTTTCAGCGTCGGTTGATCCAGCGGGCCATGAAGCGTAATACGACCAAACTCAGGCGCAGGCAGTAATGTCTCCAGCGCGACATGCTGCTCGCGGCCGATAAACGCGCTATAGGCCTCAAAGACCTGGGTGGTGCCGCGCGCTTTGCCTTCCAGCGTATAGCCGGCAATATGCGACGTGCCGATATCCACGGCTTCCAGTAGCGCGACGTTAAGATCCGGTTCGCCCTCCCACACATCAAGCACCACGCTCAGCGGCTGCCCGGCATTAAGTCGCGCCAGCAACGCGGCGTTATCCACCACCGGACCGCGGCAGGCGTTAATGAGAATGGCGCCGGGTTTCAGTCGACGGATCAGCGTCTCATCGGCCAGATGCAGCGTTTTGTACGGTCCGTCTTTATAGAGCGGCGTATGGAAAGTCAGGACATCCGCTTCCTGCACCAGCTCATCCAGCGTACGAAAATCACCCTCGTCCCCGCGTGCGGCGCGTGGCGGATCGCACAGCAACGTGCGGATACCCAACGCTTCAAGCCTGGTCTGTAGCCGGCTTCCGACGTTACCCACGCCGACAATCCCTATAGTGCGATCGCGTAACGAAAAGCCGTCACGTTCGGCCAGCATCAACAGCGCGGAAAACACATACTCCACCACGGCGATAGCATTACAGCCGGGCGCGGCTGAAAAACCGATGCCCGCCTGCTTCAGCCATGCCTCATCCACATGATCGGTGCCTGCCGTAGCAGTACCAACGAAGTTAATCGGCGTGCCGCTCAGCAGCGATTCATTCACTTTCGTGACCGAACGCACCATTAACGCATCGGCATGGTTCAATTCTTCAACGGGGATCGGGCGACCCGGCACTGCCTTTACCTCACCCAGGCGGCTAAATAATTCGCGGGCGTAAGGCATATTTTCATCAACGAGAATTTTCACGACTGTCGTACCTGTTTGAGAACGAGAGTTAACCGGACAAGTGTGCCATAATCTGGCCGCCAGGCATATATTGCTCAGATTTATGGTTAAAGGATAATTAATTATGCATCCCATCTCCGGCGCCCCTGCACAGCCTCCAGGCGAAGGGCGTAATCCTCTTTCCGCTGCGAGCGAGCAGCCGCTTTCCATGCAACAGCGTACGGTACTGGAAAGGCTGATCACGCGCCTGATTTCACTGACCCAGCAGCAAAGCGCGGAAGTATGGGCCGGAATGAAACACGATCTGGGGATAAAAAATGACGCGCCGCTACTGTCGCGCCACTTCCCCGCCGCTGAACAGAATCTTACCCAGCGTCTGGGCGTAGCGCAGCAAAATCACGCCAATCGTCAGGTGCTTTCACAGCTAACAGAGCTGCTTGGCGTCGGGAATAATCGTCAGGCCGTCAGCGATTTTATCCGTCAGCAATACGGTCAAACCGCGCTTAGCCAGCTTACGCCCGATCAACTCAAAAACGTACTGACGCTTCTGCAACAAGGGCAGCTTTCCATTCCGCAGCCGCAACAACGCCCGGCAACGGATCGGCCATTATTGCCTGCTGAACATAATACGTTGAATCAGTTGGTGACGAAGCTGGCGGCCGCGACCGGCGAGTCAAGCAAACTTATCTGGCAATCAATGCTGGAACTCTCCGGCGTGAAAAGCGGCGAGCTCATTCCGGCAAAGCAGTTTACCCATCTGGCGACATGGCTACAGGCGCGGCAGACGCTGTCACTACAACACGCGCCTACGCTACATACGCTGCAGGCTGCGTTAAAACAACCGCTTGAGCCGGACGAGCTCACAGCGATCAAAGAGTATGCCCAACACACTTATCAAATTCAGCCGCATACGGTGCTGACCACCGCCCAGGTGCAGGATTTACTTAACCATATTTTCCTGCGTCGCGTAGAACGGGAGGCGAATGAGCTGGAACCGCTCTCTATTCAACCCATCTACCGCCCGTTCGCGCCGATGATTGAAACCGTGAAAAATCTGTCTGCGCGGCCAGGCCTGTTGTTTATCGCGCTAATAATTGTACTGGCGCTTTTCTGGCTGGTTTCTTAACCACGCCGGAACGATAATATCGTCACCAGGATGCCAACCACCGCGGAGATCGCTCCCGCGAGGAATACGGAAGGATAGCCGCATGACGTGGCCAGCACGCCCGCCAGCGGGCCGGTAACACCGTAGGAGATATCCTGAAACGCGGCGTAGCCGCCGAGTGCCGTACCGCGTACCTGAGAAGGTACGCGTTTCACAACCTCCACGCCCAGCGCCGGGAAAATCAATGAACACCCTGCCCCGGTGAGCGCCGCGCCTACCAGCGCTATCCAGGCCGTCGGCGCCAGCCACAAGAGCAGCAGTCCTGCCGTCTCAACCAGCAATGAGACAACGGCGACCTTCACGCCGCCAAAGCGGTCCGGCATCCAACCGAACACTATGCGCATCAGTACAAACGCGCCGCCAAACGCGGTCAGGGTGAATCCCGCCATCGTCCAGCCATTGCTGACAAAATAAAGTGAAATAAACGTACCGATGACGGCAAAACCCACGCCCTGCAATGCCAGACCCAGGCCCGGTTTCCAGATAAGCCCGACCACGCTCCACAGTGAAGGTCGCTCCCCCTCATGCGCAGGTACTTTACGCACGGTGCCGTTGAATGCCCAGGCCAGCAGCGGTAAAACCATCGTCGTCCCCGCCAGCGCCGCGAAGCCAAAGTGGCTATGGATCAGCAAGCCCAACGGCGCACCGGCCGCCAGCGCGCCGTAAATCGCCATCCCGTTCCACGACATCACCTTACCGGAACGCGTTGGGCCAACCAGCCCCAATCCCCAGGTCAGGGTTCCGGTCAGCAGTTGGCTTTCGCCAAATCCGAGGATCAAACGCCCGACAATAAGCAGCGCGAATTTTACCGGCACGGAAACCGGCAACAGCGCGGCCAGTAGCCAGGCGGCGCCCGCCAGCCCGCAGGCAAACATCCCCTGTAACGCCGATCGTTTAGCGCCATATTGATCCGCCAGCCGTCCGGCATAGCCGCGCGTCAGTACCGTCGCAAAAAACTGAATGCCCACGGCGATCCCAACCATCGTATTGCTATAGCCCAGTTCGTGATGGACAAAAAGCGGGATGACGGGTAACGGCAGGCCGACCGTCATATAGGTTAGAAAAACCGCAAAGGCGATGCGGAACAGCGAAAAATTCGCAGACGGGGTCGTTGTTTTTTGGCTAACTGCTGTCATGCATTACTCCAGAATGCAGAGTAAGGCGGGGAAATGCCACGCCCCCCTCTACCTGAACGTCAGGATTAAGGTGCGTTGGATAACGTTAAACGCTTACGCATTATCGGAAGGATAATGTAGAGAGTGAAGTCTGCCTGTGAGACGCGAAACTTGTCAACCTTGAAATTGCAGCCAGGGTATCAACGCGGCGGCGTGTCATCAAACAGAAAGGGAAAGACCGCTTTCATCCCTCTCACCTTAAACCGTCCGGTCACCTGCTTGCGCTGTTCTGGTGTCAGTAACCTGAACATCATCTCCCAGATATCTTCAGGCTCCGCTTCCTGTAAGGAAATGGGTTCTGGCGTCGGTTCCTCTCCGCTGTCGTCCAGATAACGATGAACATAAAGAGGGAAAACAGATATATGAAACTCCTCGGCCTTTGATTTAACACGCTTACGCCTGACGCCCTCTTTCCCTTCGCTGTACTTATACAAACGTTCGCGAACCGCAGGCTCGCTTCCCGGAAACCCCGGTAAGCCAAGACATTCCTTAACCGTGAACCATTCCTTTGCCATCGGTTTCTTTCCTTTCCTCTGATGAAATAAAAATATTTCTTCTTTTGCGCGAAATTTTGCTTTCTTTCTGGCACTATTCTTAGAGTGAAAAAGAAAGTAACTTTCTTTTTCTCACGCTAATTTTTACCTTAAAAATATCGGCGCCGATAACGCATCTTCTTAGGATTACAGAATGGAACCAAAAAGCCAAGACTGGCATCGTGCAGATATTAAAAGTGCACTGGAAAAAAGAGGTATTACGCTCAGAGATCTTTCTCGTCAGGCCGGTTTATCCCCTGATTCACTACGCAATGTCTTTACCCGCTCCTGGCCGAGAGCCGAACGGATTATTGCGGACGCGCTTAGCATCACGCCGCAGGAGATCTGGCCGTCGCGCTATGGCGATATGCAAATAAAAAATGATGCCAATACCGCAGAATAATAGTTAATGTTGAATAAATTGGCCCTAACTTATCAATCTCAACAATTAATAAATATTTAAACTTATTCTATTGAAAATAGTAATAGCACTATTTGTCATGCTTCCCGAATCAAATACTGTTAAAGCATTACGTCATTGCTATTACGTATTTTATTAACAGGAATCATTATGAGTTGGGATAAAAGAATGGCGGTTAATTATGCCAAAACGCATGCAGGTTCTCATTCTCAAGGCCGGTGTGCGGAATTTACCCGAAAGGCAATTCAGGCGGGCGGTATCACGCTGGGGCATACATATCATGCGAAAGATTATGGTCCAATGTTAAGAAGCGCCGGATTCACCGCTATTGGTACCTATGAAATGCCGCGCGAGGGTGACGTCATCATTATTCAACCTTACGCTGGCGGAAACCCGAGCGGTCACATGGCGATATACGATGGCACAGAGTGGTATTCAGATTTTAAACAACGCGATATGTGGGCCGGCCCGGGCTACCGGGCAGCCAGGCCCTCATATACCATCTACAGGAAGAATTAATGAAAACGTTCTCCCTTGTCGCGCTTATCCTGTTGCTTTGTAGTTGCTCTGCGCCTCATCACGACAGTACGCAGGCCGTGAAGCAGTTCTATACCTCATGGATGACGACGTTCACGAACGATGTGAACACCCCTGACGACACCACCGCCTTAATGCAAAGTTACGTTGCTAAAGAGGTTATTCATCGCCTGGCGCTAATACAGTCCCTTTATGAACAGGAGATTGTGGGGGCTGATTATTTTATGTATGCGCAGGACTATGCGCCAGAGTGGATTCCACAGTTACGGGTTGGGAAGGCACACCCTTTCCTCGGCGGAGAAAAAGTGGATGTTCTGTTGGGTACAGAGTCAACGCCCATCCACCTGGAAGTTTATACCCGTTGGGAAGAGGGACGCTGGAAAATTTACCGCGTTCGGGATGCTGATAAGGGTTATGAACAGCCGATTTATGACGCAGGCGCCATCACCCAGGCTGAGGCCTGGTCAGCGAAAGTCGCGCCGGAATATAAGAAGCATTAAAAAAGGGAACCGCCATCGGTCTCTTGTTCGTACCGAAGAGGTTAAAGCGCCTATTGCATCAGGCGCTTATTCCGTCGCTGAAAACAGTAAGCCGAAAATAACCCAGGCATTATTTAAAATATGAAGTATTATCGGTATCATTAACCCACAACTTCTCATTCGAACAACGCATAATATAGATGAAAAAACAAACAGATAAACAAAAGTCACCGCAAAGAGATATTGTGTATGCATAAATGCAAAAGCGAGTGAGGTAATAATAATACCGGAAACTCTTGAGTACCGACCCCAACCGATACTGCTGTTTAATAAAAATCCTCTGAATATAATTTCCTCCGCCACAGGAGCCAGAAAGCACATCGCCAGCGTGTTAAGAAATTTATGAAGAAAAAATTGCCTTGATAACTCGGCCATCCAGGGTTCCGGGCCACTAAAAGCATTGTAGAGAACGGTAAGGCACACCAGGGCCAGCGCCGGAACAAAACATTCCACAAATGATAAGCGGCCCAATGATAAAAACGGATAATACTTTGAATAAATACTCCAGGCGGCAATCGCATAGACAAAAACAATACTATATATAAAAGGCGCAGCCAGACCTCCCAAATAAAGCCAGGCATAGGAAGGCGAAAATGAGGCAAAAACAAAAATGCCAAGCAAACCAAATAAAACAGCCACGCAACTCAAACTATGCCTAATTTTATCTAATGTATTAGTTGGCATTTATAGAATATCCATATAATTTGTTGTTCCCTGAATGAAAAAACAGGTCGCATTAGCGACCTGTTTCATTATTGATACTACAACGTAATAGTCAGGCTTACAACTTACGCATCACCAGCGTGGCGTTGGTGCCGCCAAAACCGAAGCTGTTAGACATTACGGTAGTCAGTTCACGCTCGGTCGTTTCGGTCACGATGTCCAGGCCCGCAGCCTGCTCATCCAGCTCTTCGATGTTGATACTCGGCGCGATAAAACCGTGCTCCAGCATCAGCAGAGAGTAGATAGCTTCCTGCACGCCTGCGGCACCCAGCGAGTGGCCGGTCATCGCTTTGGTCGCGGAGATAGCCGGGCTGTTATCGCCAAACACTTCACGGATTGCACCCAGTTCTTTCACGTCGCCTACCGGAGTAGAGGTACCGTGAGAGTTCAGGTAGTCGATCGGCGTGTCTACGCCGTGCATCGCCATCTGCATGCAACGTACTGCGCCTTCACCAGACGGAGCAACCATGTCTGCGCCATCGGATGTTGCGCCGTAACCGACGATTTCCGCATAGATATGCGCGCCGCGCGCCAGAGCGTGTTCCAGCTCTTCGACAACAACCATACCGCCACCGCCTGCGATGACAAACCCATCACGATGCGCATCATAGGTACGGGACGCTTTTTCAGGCGTATCGTTATATTTGGTGGACAGTGCCCCCATCGCGTCGAACTCACAGGCCATTTCCCAGCACAGCTCTTCGCCGCCGCCAGCAAAAACGATGTCCTGTTTGCCCAGTTGGATCTGTTCAACCGCATTGCCGATACAGTGTGCGGAGGTCGCGCAAGCGGAGCTAATGGAGTAGTTCACACCATAAATTTTAAACGGCGTAGCGAGGCAGGCGGAAACGCCGGATGCCATTGCTTTCGTCACCACATACGGGCCCACGGCTTTCAGACCACGCGGGCTACGCATGGCGTCTGCGCCAAAGACCTGGAATTTCGGGGAGCCGCCGCCGGAACCTGCAATCAGGCCGACACGCGGGTTATTCTGATAGACTTCCGGCGCCAGACCGGCGTCGGCCACTGCCTGCTCCATAGACAGATAAGCATAGATGGAGGCGTCGCTCATAAAGCGCACGACTTTGCGATCAATGAGGCCAGTGGTATCCAGTTTTACGTTGCCCCATACCTGGCTACGCATGCCGGCGTCCTTCAGCTCCTGAGAGAAAGTGATCCCTGAACGTCCTTCACGCAGAGATGCCAGGACTTCCTGCTGGTTATTACCGATGCTGGAAACGATGCCCAGGCCAGTAATCACTGCACGTTTCATTCAATACCTCTGTAATTCGCACTATTTTTAAGTTTCGATTGGCACAATAGCGTACACTTGTACGCCGAACAAGTCCGATCAGCCATTTAGTACGGAAATTTGCGCCATCAGGCACACATCGTTAAGATCGCGATACCGCCCGTCAGACGAGTAACTTACGTGAAACAATACGCCATACAACCCGCCACACTCGAATTTAACGCTGAGGGTACACCTGTTTCCCGAGATTTTGATGATGTCTATTTTTCTAATGACAATGGACTCGAAGAGACACGCTACGTTTTTCTTGGCGGCAATCGTCTTGCGGAGCGGTTTCCCGTACATTCACATCCATTATTTATAGTCGCGGAAAGCGGTTTTGGCACCGGACTCAACTTCCTGACGCTGTGGCAGGCGTTTGACAGCTTTCGTTCTGCGCACCCACAGGCGACGCTGGAAAGGTTACATTTCATCAGTTTTGAGAAATTCCCGTTAATGCGCGACGATCTGGCGCTGGCGCACCAACACTGGCCGGAGCTCGCGCCCTGGGCAGAGCAGCTGCAGGCGCAATGGCCGCTGCCGCTCCCGGGATGCCACCGCCTATTGCTGGATCGGGGCCGGGTAACGCTGGATTTGTGGTTTGGCGATATTAATGAACTGACCGACCAACTGGACGTCACGCTGAATCAAACAGTCGACGCCTGGTTCCTCGACGGTTTTGCCCCGGCGAAAAATCCGGATATGTGGACGCCAAACCTGTTTAACGCGATGGCGCGGCTGGCGCGGTCCGGCGCAACGCTGGCGACGTTTACCTCGGCGGGTTTCGTTCGTCGGGGATTACAGGAAGCCGGTTTTACCATGCAAAAACGCAAAGGCTTCGGACGTAAACGCGAGATGCTTTGTGGAGTGATGGAACAACACCTCATGCCGACACTTTCCGCGCCCTGGTTTTACCGCAGCGGAAGCGAAAAACGTGAAACGGCGATCGTTGGCGGCGGCATCGCCAGCGCGCTGTTATCGCTGGCGTTACTGCGTCGCGGCTGGCAGGTGACGCTCTATTGCGCGGACGACCAGCCCGCCCTGGGCGCCTCCGGTAATCGACAGGGCGCGCTTTATCCGCTCCTTAGCAAACATGACGCCGCCATTAATCGCTTTTTCCCGACCGCATTCACCTTTGCCCGTCGCCTGTATGATGCCCTGCCCGTCTCTTTTGATCATGACTGGTGCGGCGTGACGCAGCTCGGATGGGATGAGAAAAGCCAGCAGAAAATTGCCCAGATGCTGTCCCTGGCGCTGCCCGCCGGACTGGCCTCGGCGCTCAATGCCGAAGAGGCGGAACAGTCGGTTGGCGTGACGACACGCTGCGGAGGAATTACCTATCCGGCAGGCGGCTGGCTGTGCCCGGAACAATTAACTCGCGCAGTCATCGCACTGGCGACCGAACAGGGTTTACAAACGCGCTTTCGCCATACGCTCACGTCGCTCGTTGCGCAGGAGCCGCGCTGGCAACTGCACTTTACGTCAGGTGAAACCGCCAGCCATGAGACCGTCGTCCTGGCGAACGGCCATCAGATTAACCGTTTTGATCAAACCCGGCCGCTGCCGGTTTATGCCGTCGGGGGGCAGGTCAGTCATATTCCCACCACCCCCGCCCTCTCGGCGTTGCGTCAGGTGTTGTGCTACGACGGCTATCTGACGCCGCAAAATCCGCATAATCAGCAGCACTGTATTGGCGCCAGCTATCACCGGGGCGACGAAAGCACCGTCTGGCGCGAAGAAGATCAGCGTCAGAACCGACAGCGTCTGCTTGACTGTTTTCCGGAGGCGAACTGGGCCACAGAGGTTGACGTTAGCGGCAACAGCGCCCGTTGCGGCGTGCGTTGCGCCACCCGCGACCATCTGCCGATGGTGGGCAATGTCCCGGATTACGACGCCACGCTGACGCATTACGCCGATTTAGCCGATAATAAAACGTCGGCGGCGCCTGCGCCTGTGTATCCGGGTTTATTTATGCTCGGCGCGCTGGGATCGCGTGGTTTGTGCTCAGCGCCATTATGCGCAGAAATTCTGGCGGCGCAGATGAGTAACGAGCCGATTCCACTGGATGCCGGTACGCTGGCGGCGTTAAATCCGAATCGGTTATGGGTGAGAAAGTTATTGAAGGGAAAAGCGGTGAAGTAGTGGGTCAGCCGATAGCGGAAGGCGGCAAGCGTCGCCTTCCGGCCCACGGCGTTATTGTTTTGCCTTGTCGAACAAATTGTCCCACATCGCTTTGACTAACGCCTGATCGCGCGGCGACAGTTCGCCAGCGCCGATCGCTTTTTCCAGACTTTGGCTAACGTTGGCATAGACCGCCTCGACGGAGTGGTCATCACCGCTCTCCAGCTCGGCAATGGCTAACGTCAGGTGGCCACGCAGGTATCCACTGGCAAAAAGCTCATCGTCGCTGGCGTGCTCTACCATATCGTCAATTAATGCCAGAATGCGTGATTCAAACTCCGCGATCATCTTCTTTCCTCATTGTAAACGTGGCGCTGGCTTTAATTAAGCGCTTCCGGCCACGGGAACTGTTCCGCCTTAAGTTCGGGCGTGTGATAGTAATTCTGTAGCGCTTTGATGAAGCGGGCTGGACGTTCAGGAATGCCCTGCTCCAGATACGCCATTACCTGCGCATGAACCCGGCGCTGAAACGCCACGCGATCCGGCTCAATATCGCCTTCCAGATTGTCGCAACTGACGTTAAAGGGATACCCCGCCGCCACGCAAAACAACCAGTCGAAGGCCTGTGGCTTCACCTCCACGTCTTCAAATTGACTTTGGGTCTGCGCGTCGCGTCCGTCCGGGCAGTACCAGTAACCAAAGTCAACCAGTTCGCGGCGCGCCTTACCGGCGATACACCAGTGAGAAATCTCATGCAGCGCGCTGGCGTAAAACCCATGCGCAAAGACGATACGGTGGTACGGTACCTGCGCGTCAGCAGGAAGATAGATCGGTTCGTCGTCGCCTTTAATCAGACGGGTATTAAATTCTTCGGCAAAGCAGCCGTTAAAAATCTCAATTAACTGTTCGTAATTGTGCGTACTGTTCATTAATTCATCCCCAACCAGTGGAGGATCTCCTGTCCGTGGCTATCATAAAGTAACCTGGCGCTCATTACCGCCGAGACAATAACGATCATCGGTCTGATAAGTTTTTGGCCTTTGCTCAACACCAGACGCGACCCCATTCGCGCCCCTAAAAACTGACCAACCAGCATCACGAAGCCCGTCGCCCAGATCACTTTGCCGCCGATGATAAATAACAGCAGGCCGCCAACGTTGGAGGTAGCGTTAAGCACTTTGGCATGTGCCGTGGATTTCGCCAGGTTATAGCCACATAAGGTGACAAACGCCAGAGCGTAAAACGACCCGGCGGCAGGCCCGAAAAAACCGTCGTAAAACCCGACGCATCCCCCGGCTATCAGCGCGAACGGTAATCCATACAGGCGGCGCTGGCGATCTTCCTCGCCCAGCTTCGGCATCAATAAAAAATAGAGGCCGATGAAAATCACCAGGATGGGCAAGATCTGGCGCAAAATATCCGCCTGCACGTGCTGCACCAGCAGCGCGCCGCTCATCGAGCCAATGAACGTCATCAGAATATTGAGCTTTTGCTCGGCCAGGTTTACCACTTTACGGCGAATAAAATAGAGCGAAGACGAGAGGGAGCCGCCGCACGCCTGTAATTTATTGGTCGCCAGCGCGTTTGCCGGCGACATCCCGGCGGCCATCAGCGCAGGGATAGTGAGCAGCCCTCCGCCCCCGGCGATAGAATCGATAAATCCTGCCAGTACGGCGACAAAAAACAGCACCACCAGCAGCAGCGGGGAGACCATAAACAGATCATAAAAATTGTCCATCAGAGTACATGCTCATCCAGTAGCGCCTGGCAGGAAGGCGGCAACGGCGGCGGTGTCTTCTTCTCAGGCTTTGTGGTGCCAGGTTTTGGCGGTTCGAACCAGCTTTGCAGTTCAGCGCCGCATCCATCGCCCGGCGGGGGTAAAGGTTGATCTTCGCACTCCAGGCTGTCGGCAGGGCAGCGTAAACGCACGTGCATATGCGCGCGATGCTGGAACCAGGGGCGTACTTTACGTAGCCAGTCACGATCGCTTCCGGCATCGAGGCAAAGCTGTTGTTTAATAGCCGGATTGACGAAAATACGGGTGACGTCATTGTCTTGTGCCGCCAGTTTGATCAGACTGGCGATATCCGACGACCAGCGCGACGGCACGACATGTTTACCGTCGCGGGACACCAGATCTAACGCCTGCGGGCGCAATAGCTGCGCCTGGCTCCAGCGCGTTTTCGGCAACTGCAAGAAAATATCCACATCAAGCCCGGTCTGATGACTGGCGTGTCCGCCATTAAAGCGGCCTCCGGCAGGCATCCCCATGTCGCCTATCAGGACGGTTCCGAGTCCCCGTTGCTGCGCCTGATGACTCAACCGCTGGATAAACATGACCAGATCCGGGTGGCCGAAATAACGGCGCTGATCGGTGCGCATCACCTGATAATTATCGGACTGTACCGGCAACGTGTCGGCGCCAATGATGCATCCGTTGGCAAAGCTACCGATAGACTGGGCTGCGCCGGGGACAGGATGAGTTATTTTCTGCCACGGCGTCGCCGCCAGGCTGGCGCTACTGACAAACCATGCCAGCAGCGCAATCGCGGTTTTTTTCATTTCTTACCAGCGTGGAATCTCTGTCTTTACATCCGCATTCTGTGCCCGATGGCGCAGCAGGTGATCCATCAGCACGATCGCCAGCATGGCCTCTGCGATCGGCACTGCGCGAATCCCCACACACGGATCGTGGCGCCCTTTGGTGATCATCTCGACTTCTTCACCCACCCGGTTGATCGTACGTCCCGGCACGGTAATGCTGGAGGTAGGTTTCAGCGCCATATGCGCCACAATGTGTTGCCCGCTACTGATGCCACCGAGGATGCCGCCAGCGTGGTTGCTCTGAAAACCCTGCGCCGTGATTTCATCGCGATTCTGGCTGCCGCGCAGCGCCACCACGTTAAATCCTTCGCCGATCTCCACGCCTTTCACCGCATTGATGCTCATCAGCGCATGGGCGATGTCCGCATCCAGTCGGTCAAATACCGGTTCGCCAAGTCCTGCCGGCACGCCGCTCGCCATCACCGTCACTTTCGCGCCGATGGAGTCACCCTCTTTTTTCAGCGCGCGCATCAGTTCGTCCAGCGCGTCAAGTTTGTCCGCATCGGGACAAAAGAACGGATTAAGCTCAACCTGACGCCAGTCTTTAATCTCCAGCGGAATATCGCCCATCTGGGTCAGGCAGCCGCGGATTTCGATGCCGAACTTTTCCGCCAGGTATTTCTTGGCGATCGCCCCTGCCGCTACGCGCATCGCGGTTTCACGCGCGGAAGAACGTCCACCGCCACGGTAATCGCGCAGGCCGTATTTCTGCTCATAGGTATAATCCGCGTGTCCCGGACGAAAAATATCTTTAATCGCGCTGTAGTCCTGCGAGCGCTGATCGGTGTTTTCAATCAGCAGGCCAATGCTGGTGCCGGTCGTCACGCCATCAAACACGCCGGAGAGAATTTTTACCTGGTCCGGTTCGCGGCGCTGGGTAGTATAGCGCGAGGTGCCGGGGCGGCGTCTGTCGAGATCGTGCTGCAGATCGGCCTCCGTCAACGGGATGCCGGGCGGCACGCCATCGACGATACACCCAAGCGCCAGCCCGTGTGATTCGCCGAAAGTGGTTACGCGAAAGAGTTGTCCAATTGTGTTTCCTGCCATCACGGCTCCGTTATCGTTGTTGTCGTTTGCGTGTTTTAATCTTTATAAATGTTGAAATGTTCACGGGCCGCGAGCAACTGCGCTTTGGTCAACATAAAGACGCCATCGCCGCCGTTGTCAAACTCCAGCCAGGTGAACGGCACATCCGGATACTGCTCCATCAGATGTACCATGCTGTTTCCGACTTCACAAATCAGAACGCCGTCATCGGACAGATAATCCGGCGCATTTCCCAGGATACGACGGGTCAATTTGAGGCCGTCAGTGCCGGACGCCAGCCCCAGCTCAGGTTCGTGGCGATATTCGTTCGGCAGATCGGACATATCTTCCGCATCGACATAAGGCGGGTTAGTGACAATCAGATCGTACTGAACTTTCGGCAGATCGCGGAACAGATCGGAACGGATTGGCGTCACGTGATGGATAAGACCGTGTTCTTCAATGTTATGCTCGGCGACAGCCAGCGCATCCGGCGAAATATCGACCGCATCAACCTCTGCGTCCGGGAAAGCATAAGCACAGGCGATGGCGATGCAGCCGCTACCGGTACACATATCCAGAATATATTTCGGCTGTTGGCTAATAAGGCCGGCGAAGTGGTTATTAATCAGCTCGCCAATCGGCGAACGCGGCACCAGCACGCGCTCATCGACATAAAATTCGTGGCCGCAGAACCAGGCTTTATTGGTCAGGTAGGCGACCGGGATACGCTCGTTAATGCGACGAATCACTCGCTCGACAATGCGGTGTTTTTCGCTGGACGTCAGCCGCGCGGTCCGCATATCTTCCGGAATATCCAGCGGCAGATAAAGAGACGGCAACACCAGTTGTACCGCTTCATCCCACGGGTTATCGGTACCGTGTCCATACCAGATATTCGCCGCGCTAAAGCGGCTTACCGCCCAGCGCAACATGTCCTGAATGGTATGCAGTTCACTTACTGCTTCATCGACGAAAATTTTATCCACGTATTCCTCCAGGGCATGCTCGCATTAAATTCGGCGGCTAGTTTGCCACGAAGACAGGGATAAATCAGCATTGACGCGGCGGGAGAATACGAAAAATCCGTTTTGACCGTTCGGATATCCTCCGGGTCGGGTAAACTAAGGCAAAAGATCAGACGAGACCCACGAATGAAAAAGAAAACATCGCTCAGCGAGGAGGACCAGGCGCTGTTCCGTCAGCTGATGGTCGGCACCCGAAAGATTAAACAGGATACTATCGTCCATAGGCCGCTGCGCAAGAAAATCACGGAAGTCCCTACCCGAAGGTTAATTCAGGAACAGGCGGACGCCAGCCACTATTTTTCTGATGAGTTCCAGCCGCTGCTCAATACGGAAGGGCCGGTAAAGTATGTCCGTGAAGATGTCAGCCATTTCGAGCTAAAAAAAATGCGCCGCGGCGACTATTCGCCAGAACTGTTTCTGGATTTACACGGCTTAACGCAGCTTCAGGCCAAGCAGGAACTGGGGGCGCTAATTGCCGCCTGCCGTCGGGAACATATTTTTTGCGCCTGCGTCATGCATGGACACGGTAAACATATTCTGAAACAGCAAACGCCGTTATGGCTGGCGCAGCATCCGCATGTGATGGCCTTTCATCAGGCACCGAAAGAGTACGGCGGCGACGCCGCGCTGCTGGTGTTGATTGAAGTGGAAGAGTGGCAACCGCCCGAATTACCCTGATGCGGAATGCCGGATGGCGGCGCAAGCGCCTTATCCAGCCTACGAACAGCCAGCGCTGTCGTAGGCCTGATAAGCGAAGCGCCATCAGGCAGCAAAGATTAAATCGCTTTCGCCATTTTCAGATTGCAGGGGCTCATTTGCCAGTTGAATGTCCCCTTGCCGCTTTCATCAAGCGTAACGTTGGCAATTGCGGACGTCGTGAACATCGGCGGCGTTTCGCCCGGACAAAGCTCAGATACCAGGTATCCGACCAGAGGTAAGTGAGAGATCACCAGCACCGATCCGATCTCTTCATTGGCCAGCGCCTGGAGGTAGGCGCTGACCAGACCGACATCGCCACAGGGCGTTAGCTCCGGCAGGACATCCACCTGAGCCGGCAGATTCATACAATCGCCGACCACATCTAACGTCTGTTCGGCCCGAAGAAACGGACTCACCAGAACACGTTCGATATCCACTTTTTGACCTTTCAGCCAGTTCGCCATCAGGCGAGACTCGTCACACCCACAAGGGGTCAAGGGACGAACCGAATCACTGGCGGCATCGAGGGCTGCGTCGCCGTGACGCATGATAAAAACTTGCATATTGCACCGCTTTTGTTAACCAGTTTCACCAACACGCTTACCACATGCCCCTATTGGCTGCGGCAAAAATGCGGTGGCCGGCATTGTGCCTTATCCATTCACTGAATGAAACGCTGTTTTTTACCTCAATGGCGTAAGTATAGTCAATCCTTGATTATTATTTCGCCACTAAGGAGGCATTCAGTGCGGATTCATATTCTCTTTGACCTCAATTTCCCTGGTCAGTTTCCCCATTCGTCCAGAAATGCTCCCTGCGCTCCGCCATGCGCACTAATTGTTCACAAGGCGCGTAACGAGGACCGTAAAGTGCGGCCAGGCGCTGTAATGTCGCCACCATTTCACCCGGCCCGAGAGCATCCATATAGCGGAACGGGCCACCGAGAAACGGCGGAAAACCGATACCAAACACGGCGCCGATATCGCCATCGCGCGCGCTGCGAATCACTTTTTCGTCGAAACAGCGCGCCGCTTCGTTAAGCATTAACATGACACAGCGCTCTGCCACCTGCTGCGCAGATAGTCGACTCTGCCCTTGCACGCCAATAAGCTTATAAATAGCAGGGTCAACCTGTTTTTTGCTTTTACGCCCTTTTTCGCCATAAAGATAGAAACCGCGACCATTTTTTCTACCTTTGCGATCGTCATTCAAAATTGAAGCGACAACATTTGCAGGCGCGCTAAAACGTTCTCCATACGCCGCCTCAAGCACAGGAATAATTTTAGTGCCCGTGTCGATTCCTACCTCATCCAAAAGTTGGATTGGCCCCACCGGAAAACCAAATTTTACCAGGGCGGCGTCAATATGTTCGACACGTGCGCCTTCAGTCAGCATCCGAATCGCCTCATTGATATATGGCGCAAGAATTCGGTTAACATAAAACCCGGCTTTATCACTGACGACTATCGGGGTTTTACCCTGTTTTTTCGCCAGCTTAACGGTCGTGGCGATGGTCTGCGCGGAAGTAGACGCGTGAGGAATGACCTCAACCAGCGGCATTTTTTCGACCGGGCTAAAAAAGTGCAATCCAATCACCTGTTCCGGTCTGGCCGCATTCGCCGCAATATCGCCAATCGGCAGGGAAGAAGTATTGGAGGCAAAAATGGTGTGAGCAGCGCAATTTTGCTCCACTTCCGCCACCATCTGTTGTTTTAACGGCAGATCTTCAAACACCGCTTCAATGACCAGATCACGATGACTGAAACCACGATAATCGGTCGAACCTGATATCAACGCCAACTGTTTATCGCGTTCGCTGGCTTTGATATGGCGGCGGCGTACTTTTGTTTCAAGCAGATCCCAGCTGTACTTCAGAGCATGATTGATCCCCTGAGTATTTATATCCTTAATTCGTACTGGCAAGCCGCCTTTACAGGCCGTAACCCAGGCGATACCGCCGCCCATTAACCCGCCGCCTAAGATGCCCACGCTGTTCAGCGGGCCGGGCGGCGCATCGCTACCGGGATCTTTTTTCACCTCGGTACTGGCAAAGAAAACAGCGCGCAGCGCCTGCGATTGAGGCGTCATCGCCAGCTCGCCGAAAGCGCGCGCTTCCGCGTCATAGCCGCTACTGCTGCCCTGCGCCAGTCCGGTTTCAATCACATCAATGATCCGCTCCGTCGCCGGATAATTACCCTGCGTTTTTTGCGCCGTCTTTTTACGCACCAGGCGAAATAACAGCGCGCGCCCCAGCGGCCCCGCCAGGATACGTTCACGGACCGGTAATGTCCGTTGCGCCAGGCGTTCTTTTTTAGCCAGCTCGACAGCCGCTTCCAGTAAAATAGTTTGCGGCACCACATCATCAACCAGCCCGGCTTTAAGCGCCTGTCTGGCGCGAAGCTGTTTACCTGTCAGGATCATATCCAGCGCGGTACTGACCCCCACCAGCCGCGGAAGACGCTGCGTTCCGCCCGATCCCGGTAAAAGCCCTAACTGTACCTCCGGCAGTCCGAGAACGGTTTTAACGTCGTCGGTACAGATACGCCGATGGCAGGCCAGCGCCATTTCAAGACCGCCCCCCAGGCAGGCGCCGTGAATGGCGGCGATAACCGGAACAGGCAACGCCTGGATCTCCGCCATCAGTTGTTGCCCCTGACGCGCCAGCGTTTCCGCTTCCTGCGCGTTTTGGCAGTGGCCTATCATGTTGATATCAGCGCCAGCAATAAAGTTATCTGCTTTGGCTGAGATAAAAACAACGCCCTGCAACGCTTTATTTTCCCGGATCTGCTTCAGGATGGCGCGTACCTGCGCGGCAAACTCCGCTTTCAGGGTGTTCACCTTTTCTCCAGGGACATCAATAGCGACAACCGCGACATTATCCAGACGCACGTTAAGCATAAAAGCTGATGTGGTAGTCATTATTCCGCCTCCAGAACCATCGCCGCGCCAAGACCGCCAGCCGCGCAGGCCGTGACCAGGCCAAAACCTCCGCCCCGACGCCGTAATTCATGCAACGTTTGGGTTATCATCCGTGCGCCCGTTGCGGCAAAAGGATGCCCGTAGGCGATTGAGCCGCCGAGCACGTTGAATTTAGCGTCATCCACCTCCCCTGTCGCCTGCGCACGACCAAGCACCTCACGGGCAAATCGTTCGCTGCCCAGCAGTTGTAAGTTCGCCAGAGTCTGAGCGGCAAACGCTTCATGCATGTCAAAAAGCGTCAGATCGGCCATCGTCAACCCGGCCCGCTCCAGCGCCAGCGGCGTTGACCAGGCCGGCCCCAATAGCATGTCCTGCCAGACATCAATAGCGGTAAAGGCGTAGCTGCGCAGATAACCAAGCGGGTGCAGCCCCAGCTCTTTAGCGCGGGATTCGCTCATCAGAATAACGGCGGCAGCGCCGTCGGTCAGCGGTGTACTATTGGCGGCGGTCACGGAGCCATGTTTTCTGTCAAAAGCGGGACGCAGTTTGGCGTAGTCCGCCAGCGTGGAGGTGCCGCGAATGTTGTTGTCTTCTGCAAAGGGGTTTTTATACGGCGGCACATAGGTCGTCATCACTTCTTCCGCCAGTTTACCCTCCGCCCATGCCTGCGCGGCGCGCTGATGTGAACGATGCGCCAGCGCGTCCTGCTGTTCACGCGTAATACCATACGTTTTCGCCATCTGTTCGGCGGTATCGCCCATGCGCAGACCGGTGGAATACTCAGCAACGGCAGGAGGAACGGGCAGCAGGTCGCGTAAGCGCAGACGAGAAAAAAGCGCCAGCCGTTGGCGGGTCGTCCGGGCTTTATTGACATCAACCAGTACCCGCGCCAGGGCTTTACTCACGCCTATTGGCAGTACCGACGACGAATCTGCGCCGCCAGCGATACCCGCGCGTATCGTGCCGGCCATCAGGCTTTCCGCCACATTCGCTACCGCCTGAAAACTGGTGGCGCAGGCGCGGCTTACGCTATATGCATCGGTATGAACATTCATTCCCGTACCCAGCACAATTTCGCGCGCAATATTGGGCGCTTCCGGCATTTGTACTACCTGACCAAAAACCAGTTGCTCAATGGCATCGGCTGGAATTTCACTGCGCGCCAGCAGCTCGCCTACCACCATCTTGCCGAGATCAACAGCGGGAATACCATGAAATGCAGTGGCCTGACGAGCGAAGGGGGTTCGTAACCCACTGACAATAGCAATGCGATCGCCCTGGCGGGTGACCAACGGTAAAGCCTGACGCATAGTACTCCCCTGTAAAAAATAAATTAGTGGTCTGACCTGATCACAGTCTTAACCAATTTTTTACATTTAGCCAAGCAGAGAGAAAAGAAAGTGGGAGCTAAGACACAGTGAAGGGAAGCGACAAAAAAAGAAAACGCCTCCGCCAGATGATGACGGAGGCGTCGTGAATGAACGGATTAACGCAGGCCGAGCTGGAAGATCAGCGTTTCTGCTTCGCAGGCGAAAACAAAATCAATATCCAGACGAACGCCTTCGGATTCCTCGGTAAAGGTTGGCGTAATTTGGCAAGGTTCAGACTCCACGCTACGCGCTTTTTCGGTTAACGCCGCCAGCGTCTCTTCAGCCTCTGCGCGGGTAGCGAATACGCGGCTGTATGACGCGGTGCAATCGGAGTTGTCCATGATGGTTCCAACGTCCATACAGCAGCAAACCGGGGTTTCATCAGCACTGCATTTACTCATTGTAGATTTCCTCTGTATTTGCACCCAGGGTGCCAGATAAACGATGGGGATATTTTACGCTCCCGGCATTCGCCTCTCCAGTCGTTAATGGTGGGAAACGCGTTAAGTGACCGAAATCACACTTAAAAATGATCTAAAACAAAAATCGCGCGATCGGGTGACCGTTAAGCCCGCCGATTTTGCCAACCAGATCTCGTTTCTAAGATCACAATTGAAAAATCTTAAAAACATACTTGCAACATTCTGGCTGGTCAGACCTATACTCTCGCCACTGGTCTGATTTCTAAGTCGTACCGCAGACCCTACACTTCGCGCTCCTGTTACAGCATGTAACATAGTTTGTATAAAAATAATCAATGAGGTTATGGTCATGAGCCAGAAAACCCTGTTTACAAAGTCTGCTCTCGCAGTCGCAGTGGCAATCATCTCCACCCAGGCCTGGTCTGCAGGCTTTCAGTTAAACGAATTTTCTTCCTCTGGCCTTGGCCGGGCCTATTCGGGTGAAGGCGCAATCGCAGATGATGCGGGTAACGTTAGCCGCAACCCGGCGTTAATTACCATGTTTGACCGCCCGACGTTTTCAGCGGGCGCGGTTTATATAGATCCTGATGTTAATATTAGCGGGACATCGCCATCTCGTCGGACGTTAGATGCGGATAACATCGCGCCGACGGCCTGGGTGCCGAACGTCCATTTTGTCGCCCCGATTAACGATCAGTTTGGCTGGGGGGCTTCTATTACCTCTAACTATGGTCTGGCGACAGAGTTTAACGACACATACGCCGGCGGCTCGGTTGGCGGTACGACCGATCTTGAAACCATGAATCTGAATTTAAGCGGCGCTTATCGCTTAAATGAGGCCTGGAGCTTCGGCCTCGGCTTTGATGCAGTATACGCGCGCGCGAAAATCGAACGTTTTGCAGGCGATTTAGGCCAGTTGGTCGCGGCACAGAATCCGGCGCTGGCGCCGGTCGCGGGTCAGATTCCCAGCGACACCAAGATTGCCCACCTGAACGGTAATCAGTGGGGCTTTGGCTGGAATGCCGGTATCCTTTATGAACTGGATAAAAATAACCGCTACGCGCTGACCTACCGCTCGGAAGTCAAAATTGACTTTAAAGGCAACTACAGTAGCGATCTTCCCATCGGTATAAACCGATTTAACCTGCCTATCCCAACGGCAACCGGCGGCGCGACGCAGTCAGGCTACCTGACGCTGAATCTGCCGGAAATGTGGGAAGTGTCCGGTTATAACCGTGTGGCGCCACAGTGGGCTATCCACTATAGCCTGGCCTATACCAGTTGGAGTCAGTTCCAGGAATTGAAGGCAAAATCGACCGCTGGCGATACGCTCTTTGAGAAGCATGAAGGCTTTAAAGACGCTTACCGCATTGCGTTGGGCACCACCTATTACTACGATGACAACTGGACGTTCCGTACCGGTATCGCCTTCGATGACAGCCCGGTACCAGCGCAAAACCGTTCTATCTCTATTCCGGACCAGGACCGTTTCTGGCTGAGCGCCGGTACGACTTACGCCTTTAATAAAGATGCGTCTGTCGACGTTGGCGTCTCTTATATGCATGGTCAGAGCGTGAAAATTAATGAAGGCCCTTATCAGTTTGAATCTGAAGGGAAAGCCTGGCTGTTCGGTACTAACTTTAACTACGCGTTCTAATCTCTTTCTGAAGCGGATCAAAAAGGTGAGCATTGCGCTCACCTTTTTATTTACTGCCGTTTATTCCGAGTCGATCTCTTTGAGTTCGTCCTGAATCGCCTGCGCGTTCGGGTTTTCCTGCGGCTTGAGTTTTCCGCCATTGGCGATAAAGTCATGACGCTGGAAGTACGCCTCGCGCACCATAATATAAGGATCGGAAGACTGGCGCAGCAAACCATCGGAGTCCAGCAACTGCGCGCGGGTTTCTATCCCTTCGATAGTCCATTTTCCTATGGACATTGGCCAGGTCAACCACGAGAGCACCGGATACAAGGTATCCGCCATATCCCCGCCATCTTCACGCAGCGTGAAGCTGCCGTAGAACGGAAGTTGCACATAAGGCCCATACCCCACGCCATAATGGCCCAGCGTACTGCCAAAACGATGCGGCTCAACGCGCTGCAGCTTAGGATTCGCCATTCCCGCGACGTCAATAAAGCCGCCCATCCCTAATAAGGTGTTCAGGAAGAAACGGGTGAAATGCACCATACCCTGATAAGGATCGCCCTGCAGGAAATAGTTCACCATGATCGCCGGTTCTTCGAGGTTGCCGGTGAAATTACTTAAACCGTTACGCGCAGGCTGTGGAACATAGTCACGCCAGGCAACCGCGACTGGCCGAACAACATACGGGTCCAGCACATTAAAGTTGAAGTTGTACATGGTGCGGTTAAACCCTTCAAATGGGTCTGAACGCCCCTGCTGTTCTGTACCGGAACTCGCACACCCGACCAGCAGTGTGGTTCCCAGCGCCAGCGCCGACAGGCGAAGCTTCATAGATGTCTCCCTGTGAATTATGGCTATCGCTGATTGCCATCCATGACGGAACGCTACCGTATCCGCCTGTTTAGGTGTGAGCGATTTTAACAGCACGTCAAACGATGTCTATATGCGCGATCTCATTGCTCTGAGCATAGCCTGGTAACGCAACAACATGACGGCCCTATTCTAACGAAACAGATAAAAACGAGCGTGATCATTTTTATTTTTTCGGAGAATGCCCCGGCCTGGGTAAATGAAAAACCGCTACGCTTTATTAATATGTGTTAATCAGCAGGGATCATCATGGATAGCCTTAACGACGATAAAATTAACCGGCACAGCAGTGACCTGGAAGTTGAAAGCGAAGAAAAACAAAGCGGTAAAGAGATTGAAGTGGATGAAGATCGTCTTCCTTCCCGCGCCATGGCGATTCATGAACATATTCGCCAGGATGGTGAAAAAGAGATGGAACGCGATGCGATGGCTTTGCTCTGGTCAGCCATTGCCGCAGGACTTTCTATGGGGGCATCACTCCTGGCGAAAGGGATTTTCCACGTGCAGCTTGAAGGCGTTCCCGGCGGCTTTTTACTGGAAAATCTCGGCTATACCTTTGGTTTTATCATTGTCATCATGGCCCGCCAGCAATTATTTACTGAAAATACCGTTACTGCCGTATTGCCGGTAATGCAAAATCCCACTCTGAGTAACGTTGGCCTGCTGATGCGCTTATGGGGCGTAGTCTTATTGGGCAACCTTATTGGCACCGGGGTTGCGGCGTGGGCATTTGAATATATGCCTATATTTGATGAAGAGACCCGCGACGCCTTTGTCAAAATTGGTATGGAGGTCATGAAAAATAGCCCAACGGAGATGTTTGCCAACGCGATTATCTCTGGCTGGATCATCGCCACAATGGTATGGATGTTTCCTGCTGCAGGCGGGGCAAAAATTGTGGTCATTATTTTGATGACCTGGCTTATCGCGCTGGGCGATACCACCCATATTGTCGTCGGCTCCGTTGAAATTTTGTATTTGGTTTTCAACGGCACGCTGCCCTGGAGCGACTTTCTCTGGCCCTTCGCCCTTCCCACACTTGCCGGAAATATCTGCGGCGGCACCTTTATTTTCGCATTGATGAGCCACGCGCAAATCCGCAACGATATGAGCAATAAGCGTAAGGAAGAAGCGAGGCTACGCGGCGAGCGCCTGGAACGGGAGCGGAAAAAAGCGGAAAAACAGCGCTGAGTGGCGACGGTTTAACCAGTCAGGCGGCGCTACACTTACTCCGGCGAATAAAAAACGCTATACTGGCGCCGCGTTGTCCCCTTAGTTAAATGGATATAACGAGCCCCTCCTAAGGGCTAGTTGCAGGTTCGATTCCTGCAGGGGACACCATTGATACCCAGGAAATTCTCTTCTTGCTGCATAACCTTTCGAGCGGTTCCCCTTTCATGTTGCTTTTATTGCCACTATGCAATATCACCGGACATGCCATACGTTCAGCAAAAAGTCGTCATCGGCCAGTTATGACCGATGACATCCCGATGTGGTCTAGAAGCGGTACTGCAACCCCGCGGTAACCGTATAGTTATTATTAGCTATACCTGCGGCATCGCCACCAAAATACGCCGTATCACCGCTGGTTTTATCTATGATTTGCGTACCGCCCTTACCTTCTTCATATTTACTGTAAGCGAACTCAGCAAAGATTTTTGCATTACTGGTAATATAATATCCGGCGTCAATAGAAGCGCCATAATATCGTGAATTTTCCGTTTTTTCACGGAAGGTAAGTTTGCGCATGTAGTGTTCGTCATTATCATGCGCATTTACCCAGTCGCTGTATTTAAACAGTACATTACACTCAAAGTCATTAATACGATAATTACCCACCAGCCCGATATAGGGCATTTCGAAACGCTGGCTATAACCTATGCCGCGCACGCCATGAGGAAAATTACCAATATACCGACCATTATCATAAATATAAGACCCGCCTCTTGCCGTCCAGCTAAAACGGGTTTCCTGATAACCCGCTGTTACGCCCGCCTTGTAGTTATCACCCTGCAATAACCAACCTTTCACGTTCAAATCGTATTCATTAGCATAGTTGACGCTGGTGTCCGGATGAATTGAACGATCGGTCCAGCCTGGCTGCTCACTGCTCATCCAGTCACGGTCAACCATATGACCCGATCCCGACGCCAAAGACGTCCAGCCGCGGGCGTCCAGCGTCATGAACGAATAGGGCTCCCATGATAAATCCCCTTGCAACGTGGCGACATTTTTTATTTTCCAATCCAGTTGACTAATCTTCCGCCCGGTGTCGGTATCATAAACCAGCTCCCTGGATTTACCATTTAACACTCCCACGGAAAGGGATGTCGTGACGCTCTCAGGAGAGACGTCCGGAATAAATAAAGTAGACTCCGCATAAACCGACTCAGAAAATACGGCGATCATCATTACTGCAATAGCATGTTTTTTCATTTCTCTTGTCCTCATATTCAGATGTAATCTGGAGAGGTGATGAAGTTTTCATCTTGTCAAATCGTCGGACAAGAGTACATTTATTACGCCAGAGAACTTGACGTATTTTTACCTTATATTGAAGTTAAGAAATAGAATTTGATGCTCAGGTGAATAATAAGCAAACTATAATCATGATGGAGTGATTTATCACTATGGTGATGCGACGTTATCTGGCTAACGACATCGCTGCTGATGTTGTCAGCCAGATTGAAAGTAACTGTAATATCAGAATTTATACCCAATAAACCTCAAGATGCAGATTTCAGCACCTGAAAGTGATCATTAATTCGGGATGACAGAGAACCTGCTATATCCGGCAGCGTCTGGTTAAAAAACTCAGATATTGCGTCCCTGAATTCCTTCGTACTACTGAAGTAACGATTATTCCGCGCATGTTCGTTCATTAACTTCCACGTTCGCTCTATCGGATTCAGGTTCGGACTGTAAGGTGGAAGATAATGTAGCCTGATATTTACCACCTCCGCCCAGTCTTTCACTAACTGTGAACGGTGATAACCTGCGCCATCCAGAATAACGTGAATTTTCTGGTTGTAATCAGGATAAACCTTTCGTATCTCATTGAAAAAACGGGATACGTTATATTCATTAATCGTTTTATACCCGTGATCATTGAAGATGCTTGATTTTTCGGCAACAGGAGATCATGCTGCTCACCATGAAAATATTCATCACTGACCAACAAAAAGCTGAACTTGAGCGCCTTCACGATTCCAGTCGTGACGGGCGAGTCAGGGATCGTATTAAAGCCATTCTTCTGGCCTCCGAAGGCTGGAGTTCTGCCATGATTGCTCAGGCTTTGCGCCTGCATCAGACGACCGTTGACCACCATATCAGCGAGTTTCTGAACAAAGGGAAGCTGAAGCCCGAAAACGGCGGCTCAGACAGTAAACTCAGTGCTGAACAAACAGCCTTTTTAATCAGTCAGTTAACCGATAATTTGTTTCACCATGCCCGCGATGTTATTGCGTTTGTTGCCCGGACATGGAACATCGTTTTCAGCGTTCCGGGCATGAACAAGTGGCTGCATCGTAACGGCTTCACTTACAAAAAGCCGTCAGGCGTCCCCCATAAGTTCAGTGAAGAGAAACAAAGACAATTTATTGAATATTATGAGGAACTGAAAGAAACCGTGGGTGATGAACCGGTTCTTTTTATTGATGGAGTCCATCCAACTCAGGCCACTAAAATCAGCTACGGCTGGATATGCAAAGGCCAGAAAAAAGCAGTAAAAACAACAGGCAGTCGTACGCGGCTGAATATCATGGGGGCGCTGAATCTGAAGACCCCGGAATACCCGCTAATCTGCGAATATATACCCAAAATAATTCGAGTTGCTTAAAGGCGGCAAGGGAGTGAGTCCCCGGGAGCATAGATAACTATGTGACTGGGGTGAACGACAAATCTGCCGGGAGCAGATTTGAACGTCGCGTGCGACGGCCCGTCAGGGCGAGGCCCATGGATGGGTCGAGTAATCCGTAGCCAACACATAAGCAACTTGAAGTATGAAGGGTATATAACTGACTAACGCTTACCGTATCCCACCATAAAGCGAATAATTAACCCACATGCCGGTGCAAGAAAAAGCAATAATCCGCTAATGATGTCATCGCCATCCTGCAGCCATACATTGAGTAAATAAATCAGCGCGGCAAGGATAACCATTCCCGTAAATGAAGAAACCGCGGAAAAAGCCCCCATCACCTGACCGATATAGCCACTCACGGCAAGTATACTTATTGCAAGAAATGTCCATAAATAGATCATCGATAATACCTCCTGTCTATGGCAAGGCTTCCATATAGCCTTACGGTCCCTCTCACTTCTCCTTTAAGATAAACCTTATCATCAAGTCATTTCCATAACATTTATCTCACATTTTATTTTTTTAATCATTTTTCAATGACCTTCGTCTGAAATAAAATTATTACTGTAAAAACAATGAATTAAAAATAATCATTAGCTTATTTTTGCTACGGGAGAAATATTTACGCTTCTTGATAAAGAATTTCTGGGCGCGAGTAAATAACTGGTGGTACATTAACCTGCCTGGCGTTCATGCCCTCGTGGTTTAGTACTGACTTAGTTTTACACTCCTTACGGGAACCATTGTCGTACATGATGGCCTAACTATACGTAAATCATTCAAGTTACCCTGATGGGCTTACTCAAGTAAGTGCTTCGGATAAGCGAACGCAACTTGAAGGATGATGCGTATTTCAGAGTGTACCGCTGCGGATAATGACTCTTCTGCGATACATTATTTTCGTATCTACAGAAGGTATTTTATGTTTCCTCAAAGCAAATTTTCACGCGCGTTTTTGCACCCGCGCTACTGGCTGACGTGGTTTGGCGTTGGCGTCCTCTGGTTACTGGTGCAGCTTCCCTACCCGGTTTTACGTTTTCTGGGCACCCGCACCGGTAAGCTGGCGCGCCCCTTCCTGAAGCGACGTGAGTCGATCGCCCAAAAAAATATTGAACTCTGTTTTCCGACCCTCTCCCGGGAAGAAAGGGAAAAACTGATCGCCGAGAATTTCCACTCTCTTGGCATGGCGCTGCTTGAAACGGGCATGGCCTGGTTCTGGCCTGATAGCCGGGTTCGCAAATGGTTTGATGTGGACGGGCTGGACAACCTTACCCGTGCGCAGGCGCAAAATCGCGGCGTAATGGTCGTTGGCGTGCATTTTATGTCGCTGGAATTGGGAGGCCGGGTAATGGGTCTCTGCCAGCCGATGATGGCGACCTATCGTCCGCATAACAATCCGCTCATGGAGTGGGTGCAGACACGCGGTCGTATGCGCTCAAATAAAGCGATGATCGGCAGAAACAATCTGCGCGGCATTGTGGGCGCGCTAAAAAAAGGGGAAGCCGTTTGGTTTGCTCCCGACCAGGACTACGGCCCTAAAGGCAGCTCCTTTGCGCCATTTTTCGCGGTTGAAAACGTCGCCACCACCAACGGCACCTATGTACTGTCCAGGCTGTCTGGTGCCGCCATGTTGACCGTTACAATGGTAAGGAAATCCGATAACTCGGGTTATCGTCTGTATATTACTCCTGAAATGGAAGGTTACCCGGCAGATGAAAATCAAGCCGCTGCCTATATGAATAAAATTATTGAAAAAGAGATCATGCGCGCCCCGGAGCAATATCTCTGGATTCATCGCCGTTTCAAGACTCGCCCGTCGGGAGAAGCGTCACTCTACATCTGAAAAAGGCCGCAAGGCCTTTTATTTTGGCATTTCGCATTGCCATAATATTCATACCGTAAATTACTCATTCCTGCTTTTAGCGATAAGCCCCCTGTTTACAGGCAATTTTTACTGTGTCGGCGGCGTCGCTCAATAGCGATTCATCACTGTCAGAAATTAAACTGTCGCCGATCCCCGACACTTGTAAGTTACTAAAAGTAAATAAGAAAATGCCTCTTGTTTCACCTCATTTTTAGGCGTACATTAGCGCCGTCTGGAGCGATGACGCGCAGAATTCTGAGGTGATGCAGGCGGTAGAAACACGAATAATTCTCAATTTCGTATTGTCCGGCATCAACTCTCTATAATCAGGTAAGTGTAAGTTCATTTAGGCGTACGACAGGTACGCGGAGAGATGAAACGTGAAATATTTCTTTATGGGCATTTCATTTATGGTCATCGTTTGGGCCGGTACTTTCGCCCTGATGATTTAAAAGTACAATGCAAAGAAAAACAGGAGCCATGGGGCTCCTGTTTGCTTTTCTACTCCGTGCTCGCCTCAACGGGTTTTGGATGTAACGGCAGCACGCCATCGGCGCGGAACATCGCTTTAATCCCTCTGACGGCCTGGCGAATGCGATCGCGATTCTCTATTAATGCAAAGCGTACATGGGTGTCGCCATAATCACCAAAGCCTATCCCTGGAGAAACGCAAACCTTCGCCTCATTCAGCAGCTTCCTGGCAAACTCAAGCGACCCCATCGCCGCATATTGCTCCGGGATTTTCGCCCAGACGTACATTGAGGCTTTCGGCATTTCAACCATCCAGCCCGCCTCATGCAGCCCCTTCACCAGCACATCGCGACGACGTTTATACTGCTCGGCGATATCGCGCACGCACTGCTGATCGCCTTCCAGAGCGGCGATAGCCGCCACCTGAAGCGGGGTAAAGGTGCCATAATCGTGATAACTTTTAATGCGCGCCAGCGCGCTGACCAGGGTTTTATTACCCACCATAAACCCAATACGCCAGCCCGCCATATTATAGCTTTTCGACAGTGTGAAAAATTCGACCGCCACGTCGCGCGCGCCGGGCACCTGCATAATGGATGGCGCTTTCCAGCCGTCGTACACGATATCGGCATACGCCAGATCGTGCACCACCAGCACATCATAACGTTTAGCCAGAGCGACCACTTTTTCAAAAAACTCCAGTTCGACGCACTGGGCCGTAGGGTTAGAC
The DNA here is from genome assembly GCF_046569525.1 of Salmonella sp. 741265055_HSA. NCBI lineage: Bacteria > Pseudomonadati > Pseudomonadota > Gammaproteobacteria > Enterobacterales > Enterobacteriaceae > Salmonella > Salmonella sp. 741265055_HSA. The sequence goes on from NZ_JBKFSQ010000006.1 coordinate 148,487, forward strand.
GGAAAACCCAAAATCATCATTTTCGGTTTCGGATAACTTTCGCGAATAGCGCGCTCCAGCTCGTTGAAGAAATCCACCCCCTCTACCAATGGAACCGAACGCACCTGCGCCCCGGCGATAACGGCGCCATAGATATGAATCGGGTAACTGGGGTTCGGCACCAGTACCGTATCGCCATGATCCAGCGTCGCCAGCATTAAATGCGCCAGTCCCTCTTTGGAACCGATGGTCACAATCGCTTCGGTTTCCGGATCGATATCGACATCATAACGTTCCTGATACCAGTGAGAAATCGCGCGGCGTAAACGCGGTATGCCGCGAGACGTGGAATAACCGTGCGTATCCGAACGCTGCGCGACGGTGCAAAGTTTTTCGACAATGTGGGGAGGGGTTGCGCCATCAGGATTACCCATACTGAAATCAATAATATCTTCGCCGCGCCGACGCGCAGCCATTTTGAGTTCAGCGGTGATGTTAAAAACATAGGGCGGAAGGCGATCGATACGCGTAAAGCGACGTTCAGGGCGGAAGTCAGCCATAATATCCTCAGATTAACGTTAGCGCCCGGACCGTCCGAGCGACGCTGCCACGATGGTGGCTCCTTTAGAAAATAGCCTGAAAATTTTCTTCCTGTCGAGAGGCTAATGAAAATATTTTTTAGCGATGAAAAAAGAGGAACAACCGTAAAAATTTACTTTTTTAAGCGTGTCAGTTATAGCATCAAACAAACCATATTGTTAACAACCTGATATCATTGAATTTACGTAACGTGGCGCAGCCGACGATAATTTCCTGTCAATAAACCTTATCTCAAATAATCCCCTTTTGATTTTGTGGTTTTTCCTCTTTAACCAAAACCCTTACTAACGCTAATGGTATTCGATCATGTCATATTGCGGTATTTTTCAGAGACATTTCCCCGAAAATAAGGATCCTTTCCGGCAAGCTGCCGCGATGAAACCGTAAATAAGGCAGCGAACCGGATACGTATAGTAAAATAAATCCCTGTTTTCGCCTGAGTAACCGCCATGACGTGATGACTCAACGCGCTGGTATTTGACCTTTCGCTCAGCAAGAGTAAAGTGAAATAATTCAGACAGTTGAAGCATTCATGCACAGGAAAGGCAATGAAAAAAACAGACTTACCGGCAGACCAACAATTTTTTGCCGATCTGTTTAGCGGTCTGGTGCTGAATCCACACCGATTAGGACGCGTATGGTTTGCCAGCCAGCCCCCCTCCCTGCCCTCCGGCAGCTTATGTATCGACCTCCCCCGGCTGGATATCGTCTTGCGCGGAGAATACGGTAATCAACTGGAAAAAACGCAGCGTCGGCTGACGGAAGGCGAAATATTGTTTATCCCTGCCCGTGCGGCGAACCTGGCGGTTAGCGATAAACCGGTGATGCTGCTTAGTCTGGTATTCGCGCCCTCCTGGCTGGGTTTATTGTTTTACGAAAACCGTACAGCATCGCTTTTACGTCCGACGCGCCGTATCGAATTGCCACATTTGCAACGTGGCGAAGGCGAAGCAATGCTGACCGCGCTTACCCATTTAAGCCGTTCGCCTCAGGAACAAAATATTATCCAGCCGCTGGTGCTCAGCCTCCTGCATTTGTGCCGGAACGTGGTGAATACGCCCCCCGATATCTGCCGTCCACGCACTGAATTTCTCTATCACAGTATCTGTAACTGGGTACAGGATAACTACGCCCAGCCGTTAAACAGAGAAAGCGTTGCACAGTTCTTTAATATCACCGCCAACCACCTGTCCAGACTATTTACTCAGCATGGCACCATGAGTTTTGTGGAGTATGTTCGCTGGGTGCGAATGGCGAAAGCGCGTATTATGTTGCAGAAATACCACTTGCCGATTAACGAAGTCGCGCTGCGTTGCGGGTATCAGGATAGCGATTATTTTTGCCGTCTGTTCCGACGTCAGTTTGGCCTGACGCCAGGGGATTACAGCGCGCGGTTTCAGTAACAAACCGCTCGCCCGATGGCGGCGTAAGCGCCTTATCCGGCCTACCATCACTCACGAACGTAGGCCTGATAAGCGCAGCGCCATCAGGCGGTTATCCCATGCTAAAACGTTAACTCCGCCTTCAGCAACGCCAGAATACTGTCGGCATCATTGGCGGCAAACAGCGACTGACGGAAGTTTTTATTCACCAGCTTACGGGCGAGCTGTGAAAAAACCTTCACATGATTTATCCCTTCATCCGCCCCAAGCGTCAGCATAATCACCAACTCTACGTCACCCATCTCCGACTGCCAGTCTACGGGCTGTGCGAGACGCGCAATACTGATCGACGAGTGGCGAATCCACTGCGATTTGGTATGGGGGATTGCCACGCCAAAACCGACGGCGGTGGTCACAATCTCCTCACGCTGCCAGACGTCCTCTTCCAGTTCAAACGGATGTTCGGTACGCCCGTTAACGCCAAGATTACCGCACAGAAACTGGATAACCTGTTCCTTATTACTGAGCGGCTCGCCGACAAAGATATTTTCCAGCGCCAACAGCGGTCGTACCTCTTTTTCCGGCGCGAACTGATTCAGCAGAGCTTCTATCTCCTGGGCGCTGCGACACTCGCAAGCCTGACTCGCCAGCGCCCGACACGCCTGACTATCCAGATGACGTAGCTGACTTTTTACCGCCGGAATACGTGGACTGCTCATACTTAGCTCATCCAGCCCCAGTCCCAAAAGTAGCGGTAAATAGCGGCTTTCTCCGCCCAGTTCGCCGCAAATGCCGACCCATTTGCCTCGCTCATGGGCAGTGTGGATAATCTGCCGCAACATGCGTAAAAACGATGGCGTAATCGGGTTATACAGCGGCGAGACGCGCGGATTATTGCGATCGACCGCGTACAGATATTGCGTCATATCGTTCGAACCGATGCTAAAGAAATTCACCTCATCGCAGAAATGATCGATGATGTAACAGACCGACGGCACCTCAACCATAATTCCCAACGGAATATCCTGCGCGTGACGCAGCCTTTCCCCATGCAGCTCCGCAACCGCCTTTTTCAGCTCACTTTTTACCCATAAAATCTGATCAAGACTATGCACCATCGGAATCATCAACTGCGCATGACCGAAAACAGCAGCCCGCAAAATTGCGCGAAGCTGGGTGCGAAAAAGCCCGGCAAACTCAGGGTAGATGCGCACCGCACGGTAGCCAAGAAAAGGGTTCTCTTCCTGCGGAATATTGAGATAGCGGATATTTTTATCGCCGCCAATATCCATGGTGCGGAAAATCACCGGCTTTTCGCCCGCCGCCAGCAAAACCTGTTGGTAGGCTTCAAACTGCTCCTGCTCATCCGGCGCGCTGTCGCGATCCATAAACAGCATTTCGGTACGAAACAGGCCAATGCCTTCTGCGCCGTTGGAGAACGCGCCAGGCGCCTCCAGCGCGGTGCCAATATTCGCCGCAATATCGATACGCTGGTTGTCCTGCGTACAGGCAAGCAACGCCGCATCGCACGCCTGCCGTTGTTGTCGTTTATCCGCCAGCTTCTGCGCCACGGCATAATAGCCGCGCACCGAGGTATCCGGACTAATCGCCAGTACGCCGCACTGCGCGTCCAGCACCGCAGGCCGGGTCGCATAACGACCAATGGCCTCGGCAGAGAGCCCGCTAAGCACCGGGATCGCGGAAGCGCGCGCCAGAATCAAAGTATGTGACGTCCGCCCGGTCTTTTCGAGGATCATGCCGGACAGATACTGTAAATCGAGGCTTAAAAACTGGCTGGGCGTTAAGTCTTCCGCCACCAGAAGGGTGGGACGTGTTAGCACCAGCGCATTACGCGGCTGTTTTTCAGGCCAGGTAATGTGCAACAACTGCTCGGTGATATCGCGAATATCGCTCACCCGCTCGCGCAGATAATCGCTTGCCGAGGCCGAAAGCTGGCGACAAACCTGTTCCATATTGGTAATAATCGCCGCTCCCAGCGCCAGATGGCGTTCAACCATTAAGCGACGAATGTTCCCCACAAACTCATCATCCTGAATTAGCGACAGATGAGCGCTTAAAATAGTTTTACTCTCGCCGTCACGCTCGCGAAGCTGTTGATTAAGCTGTTCCGCCAGCGTCGCCAGGCTATTTTCAAGGCGGGTAAGATCTTCAGCGCTCGCGGGAATAGTACGGTAGCCCTCCAGATTATCGCTCTGCCACAGCGTCAGAATCCCCTCGCCCACGCCGCTTGCCAGCACATCGCCGTACAGCAAATCCGGATTCAGGCGAAGCAGCGATCGCGGCAGCGGATGCGCCGCCAGTTCGGCTGGCCCTGGCTGAACGCTATCGCTGTCGATAAAATGGTGCGCAAGCCAGGCCTCCAGCGATCGTTTAGCCTGTTCTTCATCACGCCCGCTGATATTCAGAACGCAGCTATCATTGAACAGCGTACTGGTGCCGATAAGCGCCAGCGAACTTTTCGCGTCCGCCCGCGTATTCTGACGATGATTAATAAAAGTAATATCACTTTGCCACTGGCTGCACTGTTCTTTCAGCTCCCACGCGGGACGCGCATGAATACCGTTAGGCAGCGGGCAGAGAAACTCTATCGTTAACATAACTACTCCTTTAGCGCGAAATCAGCACCTGAAATCCGTCAGGCGAGCCACAGTATCGCGCGTAAAACCGGTCATCAGCGCCGACAGCAACTGCTGTGTCTGCAGAATGTCGCGACAGTCGGCAATCGAGGCGGCACAATGTCCGTGGCGGGTTGCCGGACCAAGCACCACCGTCGGGATGCCCGTTCCGCTCAGATGCACCGCCCCGCCGTCCGTTCCGCCGTTGCTGAACATATCCAACTGTAGCGGTATTTCCGCTTGCGCTGCGATGCTCTCAACCCAGGCGGTTAGTTTTGGCGGCGCAATCAGCGATTTATCGCTCAGCACCAGCATCGGTCCCAGACCGATTTGCCGATGATTCGCCGCGCCATAATCAAAATTTTTCGCCCAGCAGGCGGTATCCAGTACGATGGCTAAATCCGGCGCAACGGCGCGGGCCGCTGTTTGACCGCCGCGTAATCCCACCTCTTCGCTGGAACTGGCCGCCAGCCAGATTTCCGCCGGTAATTCCGCATCGTGCCATTCACGCAGCAACGCTATCAGCAGATAGCAGCCGAGCCGATCATCAAAGGCTTTACCCATCACCCGCTGATGCGGCAACACCTGAAACGCGCTATCAAAAGTCACACGATCGCCGGGACGAATCCCCGCCTGTATCACCTCGTCATAAGAACGCGCGCCAATATCGACCCGCAGTCCGCTCACCTCGTTGCCGCTGCGCTCGCCATCAAGCAGACCGGGAATTTTACATTCCTCCCGCGTGGTGATGCGGACCGGCTGGAGCTGACGCGCCGCCATTCGCACATTGCCCACTGGCAGCACATCAATCGCCCCCTCGCCGGAGATACTGCGCACCATAAATCCCACTTCATCCATGTGCGCGCAGATCATGACTTTCGGGCCATCCGAGGCATTAAGTCGGATCAATACCGATCCTAAGCCATCGAAGCGCACCTCTTTATGCAGGCGATCCGCTTCGTCGAGTAAGATCTGGCGAACCTCCTGTTCTGACGCGGCGATCGCATCCGCCTCGCACAGCGCTTTCAGTAGCGATAAATCCATCATGCGGCTCCTGTCAGTAATACGGTTTTCGGCATGGAATAGAGCACTTCCGCGCCTTCCGGCGTGACCAGTACAACATCTTCAATGCGTACCCCGCCCAGCTCCGGCAGATAAATGCCCGGCTCCACGGTCAGTAGCATTCCCGGTGCAAGTACTGTGTGGTCATCAGGCGAAAAGCGGGGATCTTCATGTACCTCAATGCCGATAGAATGGCCGGTGTTATGAGCGAAAAACTCGCCATATCCCGCCCGGTCGATAACGTCGCGCGCGGCGGCATCCACCGTCAGACAGCGCGCGCCCGGACGAATAGCCGCAATGGCGGCAAGCTGTGCCTCAAGGACAATGTGATAGACGGGAAACAGCGGATGCTCCTGCGGCGCGCCCGCGCCGGGCACCAGAAAAGTTCGGGTCATATCGGAACAATATCCCTGATACAGCGCGCCAAAATCGAGCGTTATCCATTCCCCCGCCGCCACGATTTTATCGCTGGCTTTGCCGTGCGGCAGCGCGCCGCGCCAGCCGCTGGCGACAATGGTATCAAAGGAGGCTTTCTCCGCGCCGCGCTGGCGCATAAACCACTCCAGTTCAGCGGCGATTTCCCGCTCGCTCTGGCCTGGCGCGATAAAGCGGCGAATGTGTTCCGCACCCGCATCAGCAATGCGACATGCTTCACGAATACGGTCGATTTCCACCGCCGTTTTAACCTGCCGCAGCGCGTCAATGGAGACGCTGATCATGGTGGCCTGCAGTTCCGTCTGCCAGCGACGCGCCGTTTCCCAACTGACCTGCGCGCCTTCAAAGCCGACCGTTTGCAGATTTTCCGCAGCGATAATCTGATTCACCAGCGACGCCAGCGTCTGTTGCCCGCCGAGCAGATGTGTGCAATATCCGTTCGCGCGCGCTTTCACATCGGCGTAATAACGGGCATCAACCAAAATATGCGCATGTTGGCGGCTGATCAGGACAAATCCTGAGCTGCTGGAAATGCCCAGATGCGGCTGCTTGTTCGGGCGCGAGGAGATCAGTACCGCATCTAATTGGCGCTCGATGAGCCATTGGCGAAGCGATGTCAGTCGCGTCATGTTATCGGTCCTTATTTCACAGGCTTTCAATCAGCAATTTACCCCGGCGGTACATCATATGGCGCAAGAAGATCACCATCAGCGCCGTTATCACCGCGCCCAGTAAAATACCCGCGATATAGACGCCGAGATGGCTTACCAGCGGCCACGCCCAGATTGCCGACTCCGGGAACCACTGCACCGCGCCCAGCCAGACGGCGAACGTCGACCCCACGATGGCGCCGACCATGTAAGACGGGATGGCGGTGATCGGGCTTTCCAGCGCAAAGGGAATCGCCCCTTCGCTGATCCCCATAAACGCCAGGAACATCGCCGTCTTACCCTGCGGATAAAGCTGCGCGTTGAACAGACGTTTACCGGTCAGACGACGGTCGAGCAGCGTCGCCAGCCCCAGACCAATCGGCGGGATGACAATCGCGATGGAACGCGCCGTCACCGGCAACACATGGTCAGTGGTAAAACTAAAGGCAACAAATCCTGCGGCTTTGTTAATGGGACCGCCGAGGTCGATGGCAGTCGCGGCGGCGATTCCCATCGCGTACATTAATGCCCCCTTTTCACCCGCCGCGGTGAGCAACGTGCGAATTCCGCCATTAATCCAGCCGCCAAAGGGCGTAATCACGTAGTACATCGCCAGCATCACAAAAATGGCGGAGAGAATCGGCAGTAAAAAGGTGGTCTTAAAGGCCAGCAGAAAGTCAGGCAACTGGATTTTTTGGTTCATCCACTTCACCAGATATCCCGCGACGATAGAAATAATCAGCGCGCCGATAAAGGTTGACGGGACTGGCGCGGTGGTCACCCAATGCAGGCTGGCCGGATCAAAATTCAGCACCTGCGTTGGCTGAGTGGACATCAAACCGCCGATAAAACCAGCCGGAAACGCCAGTTTGCCGCCGATAGAGTTCGCCACAAAGGCAGCGAACATCGGGATGGCGAAACCAAACAACACGCCGCCGAAAGATTGCGATAACCAGGCGAACTTCAACAAGGAGAGATTAAAACCAGCGAATTTTCCGCTGTTCAACGCGTCCATGATGCCGATATCGGCGGGAATGTCCAGCCAGCTATAGGCAATCAACTGCGAGAAAGCGAGGATCACCCCGCCCATAATTAACGTTGGCACCATGCGCGAAATTCCGGACATGACGTGCTGCGGTAGCTCGCCCCAGAAGCTATTACCAGAGGCCTGCGGTTTCTTGACTGCCGCTGCCTCGCCGGATACGCCGGGCACAACAGTCGCACTGCGTTTTTTAATGGCCATATCTGTATCCCTGTCGAGAATTACGGTTGTTCGGCGGCAATCATCTCTTCAATTTCTTTGATAATGCCCGCCGCATTTTTAATGGCATCCTGAAGCGTGATCTCGTATACATCGCGTGATTCAAAACGCTCGTTATCCTCCGGCGTTACTGCTACGGAATGGATAATTAACGTCGCTTCGGCAATGTCCTGCGCCGTGAGACGGTTTTGAATACCATCAGCACCCTGGGTTTCGATTTTGACTTCGTATCCCGCTTCTACCGCCGCCTCTTCC